>DATEQL010000025.1:0-3894 GCA_035272665.1 Allostellaceae bacterium | reverse complement strand
GCCGGGCCTGATCCCGGACCGCGCTGCCGGCGATCCATCCTCCGGCGAGATCACTTTCAACTGACCGCTGTCGATCGTCACCGTCAGCCCGAGGGTGGCGGCATTGTCATTCCCGGGTGCCTGCGATGCCCTGAATGTCGCTTCGCTGACGTACCCCGAACGTGGATCAAGGCCGGACAGCATGCCCGCAATGGCCGCTCCGATCAGTTTCGATTCGGTGACCGGCTCGACTGCATCCTGGCGAATGCGCTCGAACGCCTGGCTGAATAGGTTCAGCTGCTCGAACCCGGCGCTTTTTCCGCTCTTCGTCTGAGCAAGGGCAGTTCCAGGCGCGAGAAGCGCGCTCAAGGTTATTGCCGCCACCAATCGCAGCATAGTCGCAGGCTCCTTGACAGCGGTCGCAGAGTAGCCGACTCGGCGGCCGTTGCAATCCTGTCGCGACGGGAGGTTTTCCCCGCAAAGATTTCTCCCTCTTCCAGCCCAGGAGGCTGAAAGGGAGATCGACGGGTGCACGGCTTGACAACGCCCTGCGCCGACCGTAGGGGTTTGGCCACGCCGATCACCTTGCGATTGCCATGTTCGACCAGAAGCACGTCGCCTTCTCCGGGCGCCTCGTCATCGTCGGCTTCGGCAGTATCGGCCAGGGCGTCCTACCGCTGCTGTTGCGCCATCTCGGGGTCGATCCCGATCAGATCAGCATCATCACGGCCGAGCGGCGCGGCCATGAAGTCGCCGCCGAGTACGGCATTCGCTTCATCGAAACCGTGCTGACCCAGGAAAACTACCGGGCAATGCTCGATTCGCGACTCAGTCGCGACGATTTCCTTCTCAACGTTTCGGTTGACGTGTCGAGCGTCGCGCTGATCGAGCTGTGCCAGAAAAAGGGCGCGCTTTATCTCGACACCTGCATCGAACCTTGGCCGGGCGGCTACACCGATCCGAGCCTGCCGCCCGCCGCGCGCTCGAACTATGCATTGCGCGAGAGCGCGCTGGCGCTGCGCCAGCGCTATCCCGGCGGACCGACCGCGGTCCTTACTCACGGCGCCAACCCCGGTCTCGTCTCGCACTTTGTCAAGCAGGCGCTGATCGACCTCTCCCGTGCATCCGGTCTTGGCGCCTCCGTCCCGAGCGGTCGTGCCGATTGGGCGCTACTGGCTGAACGGCTCGGCGTCAAGGTCATCCACATCGCCGAACGCGACACGCAGGTCGCGACGGTCGCCAAAGCGCCGGGCGAGTTCGTCAACACTTGGTCGATCGACGGGTTCGTCAGCGAAGGTTCGCAACCAGCGGAGCTCGGCTGGGGGACGCACGAACGGCATTTCCCAAAAGATGGACGCCGGCACGATTTCGGCTGTGGAGCGGCGATCTATCTGTTGCGACCGGGCGCCGCGACCCGTGTCCGCAGCTGGACACCGCTTGAGGGCCCCTATCACGGGTTTCTAATTACCCACGGCGAATCGATTTCGATCGCCGATTTTCTGACCCTGAAGGACGGCGAGAGCGTACGCAGCCGTCCGACCTGCCACTACGCCTATCATCCGTGTGACGACGCCGTGCTGAGCCTGCATGAATTCGCCGGCAAGAATTGGCAGCTACAGCCGCGCAAGCGACTGATGATGGCAGAGATCACGAGCGGGACAGATGAGCTCGGAGTACTGCTGATGGGCTCTTCGAAGGGCGTCTATTGGTTTGGCTCGCGCTTGACGATCGCGGAAGCACGTCGCGTCGCGCCGCACAACAACGCCACTTCGCTCCAGGTTACCGCGGCGGTGCTCGCCGGCGTCGTCTGGGCGATCGAGCATCCGCGCGCGGGCATCGTCGAGCCTGAGGAAATGGATTTCGAGCGCGTGCTCGACATCGCGCGCCCCTATCTCGGCGACATGGTCGGGGTCCATGGTGATTGGACGCCCCTCGACGGTCGAGAGAGGCTGTTTGCGGAAGATCTCGACCGCGAGGATCCGTGGCAGTTCAAGAACATTCGCGTCGTCTGACGAGCCTCGCATGGCCCGGCGAGCCTGGCGGATCGGGCTCTGCCTCTATGCGGCGATAGCCTGCGTCGATTTCGCCTACCACCTGATCTACGATGTCTATAGTTCCGATCGGGGGGTCAGGTATTCGCAACTCCCCGTCGCCTACTCGGCGGCGCTGTTCTGGCCGGTCGATCTCGTCGCGATGGCGCTCCTGGCGACGCAATTGCACACCGAATCGCGGTGATTCTTTCTCAATGTCGGAAGTGACGCATGCCGGTAAACACCATGGCAATGCCGGCGGCGTCCGCGGCGGCGATCACTTCCCCGTCGCGGATCGACCCGCCGGGCTGAATAATCGCAGTCACCCCGGCTTCGATTGCCGTCTCGACCCCGTCGGCAAACGGGAAATAGGCGTCCGAGGCAAGCACAGAGCCGATGGTCGGCGGTTGCAGTAGTCCCGCCGCCCGGCAGATATCCGCCGCCCGCGCGGCAGCGATCCTGACGGAATCGACGCGGTTCATCTGCCCGGCGCCGATCCCGACCGTCGCCCCACCGCGAGCGAAGACGATCGCATTCGACTTGACGTGCTTGACCACCTTGTCGGCGAAGAGCAGATCGGTGATCTCGGCCTCGCTTGGCGCCCGGCGGGTCACAGTATGCAGCGCGTCCCGTCCGATAGAGAGCCGATCGCGCTCTTGCAGGAGGAACCCGCCCGACACCGAGCGAAAGCTCCCGCCCATCGCGGCAGGGTCGGGCATCGCACCGGTTACCAGCAGCCGCAATGCCGATCTGCGGGCAAGCACTCCCGCGGCCTCTTCTGCCGCGTCCGGCGCGATGACGACTTCGATGAAGAGCCGACCGATCGCCTCGGCGGTCGCCTCGTCGAGGGAACGGTTGAGGGCCACGACGCCGCCATAGGCGCTGACCGGATCGCAGGCTAGCGCCTTTCCCCACGCCTCGCGCAACGTCTCGCCGATCGCGACGCCGCACGGATTGGCGTGCTTGACGATCGTGACCGTGGGTGGGGCGAATTCGGCGACCAGCTCGAACGCGGCGTCGGCATCGCTATAGTTGTTATAGGACAGCTCCTTGCCCTGGAGCTGCCGCGCGGTCGCCACCCCGAGCCGCTCACCGGCGGTAAGGTAGAAGGCTGCTGCTTGATGCGGGTTCTCGCCGTAGCGCAATTGCTGCGCCAGCCGGCCGGTAAGGACAGTCGTCTCTGGAAAGAGGACCCCTGCGTCGCGCGCCATCCACTCGGCGACAGCCGCATCATAGGCCGACGTCAGGGCATAGGCCTTGCGCGCCAGCATCCCGCGCATTGCTGCACCGACCGACCCGCCCTGGGCCGCGATCTCGGTAAGCACCGCCTCGTAATCGGACGGGTCGGTCACCACCGTCACGGCGTCATGATTTTTGGCAGCGGCACGTATCAAGGCCACCCCGCCGATATCGATGCTCTCGATACAATCAGTGGCATCGGCTCCGGAGGCGACTGTTTGGGCAAAGCGATAGAGGTTGCAGACGACGAGGTCGATTGGCGCTATCCCCCGCTCGGCGAGCGCCGCGAGATCATCCGGCCGGTCGCGGCGTGCCAAGAGACCGGCATGGATCACCGGGTGAAGGGTCTTCACCCGGCCATCGAGCATCTCGGGAAAGCCGGTGACCTCAGCTACCTCCGTGACGGACAGCCCCGCTGTTGTGAGTGTGCGCGCCGTCCCGCCGGTCGAGATCAGGGCGACACCGCGCGCGACCAGTGCCGCGGCGAAGGGGACCAACCCCGTCTTGTCGCTGACCGAAAGGAGCGCACGTTGGATCATCGGCGCGGCTTCCTCATCGAGGGAACGGGCAACGGCACGCCTGCCGCGACGAGCGCCGCATGCTGGCGGGCGGCGAGCGCCGCTTCGTCGAAATCATCGATCAGCTC
>DATEQL010000024.1:0-4486 GCA_035272665.1 Allostellaceae bacterium | reverse complement strand
GCGCGATCCACAGCAACGGGAGGACCGCACTCGCCTGTCGGCCCGGCGGGTATTTCGCGATGTGGGCTTTCGCCCGATCGAGATTCTCAGGGGTGAAATCGAAGTTCGCGGGCTGCTCGAATTCGGCAGCGTCGAGCGGCGTGCTCATCGGTCGACCTCGCCAAAGACGATGTCCATCGAGCCGATGATCGCGACGACATCGGCGAGCATATGGCCGCGCGTCATGAAGTCGGTGGCCTGCAAAAAGGCAAAGCCCGGTGATCTGATTTTGCAACGGTACGGGCGGTTGGTTCCGTCGGAAACCAGATAGACGCCGAATTCGCCTTTGGGTGCCTCGACCGCCGTGTAGGTTTCGCCCGCCGGCACGTGATAACCCTCGGTATACAGTTTGAAGTGATGGATCAGCGCTTCCATCGAGTGCTTCATTTCGGCCCGCGGCGGCGGCGCCACCTTGCGGTCGTCGACCTTCACCGGTCCGGCAGGCATTTGCGCGATCGCCTGCTTGATGATGCGCACCGACTGACGCATCTCCTCGATGCGAACGAGATAGCGATCGTAGGAATCCCCGTTGCGGCCAATCGGGACGTCGAACTCCATTTTGTCGTAGGCATCGTAAGGCTGGGCGCGCCGGAGATCCCACGCGACGTTCGAGCCGCGCAGCATCGGTCCGGAAAACCCCCAATCCGCGGCCTGATCGGCGGTCACCACGCCGATATCGACGGTGCGCTCCTTGAAGATGCGGTTCTCCGTCAGCAATCGCTCGATGTCGTCGATCGTCTGCGGAAAAGTGTCGCAGAAGGCGAGGATGTCGTCGGCGAGACCGGCGGGCAGATCGAGATGGACGCCGCCAGGGCGAAAATAATTGGCGTGCAAGCGCGCGCCCGAGACGCGCTCATAGAACTCCATCAGCCGCTCGCGCTCCTCGAAGCCCCAGAGAAATGGCGTGATGGCTCCGACATCGAGGCCGAACGCGCAGATACAGAGCAGATGGTTCAGTATCCGGGTGATCTCGGCGAACGCTACTCGGATGTATTGCGCCCGGGGTGGCGGTGTGATCCCCAGCAGCTTTTCGACGGCGAGCGCGAAGGCATGCTCCTGGCACATCGGCGACACGTAGTCGAGCCGGTCGAAATACGGGATTGCCTGCAGGTAGGTCTTGTGTTCGATCAGCTTCTCCGTGCCGCGGTGCAGCAGACCGATATGCGGATCGGCGCGCTCGATGATCTCGCCGTCCATCTCCAGAACGAGCCGCATCACGCCGTGCGCCGCCGGGTGCTGCGGTCCGAAATTCATCATGAAATTCCGGATGCGCGGCGGGCCTTCGAGCTCGCTGTCGGCGGCAGGGGGCTGATCGCTCATCGCCCGCTTTCTGCCGGGGCTTCGCCCTCAGCCGGCTTGGCTTTCTCGTCACCGGGAAGGATCTTGTCCATGCCCTCCCAGGGCGACAGGAAATCGAAGCTTCGGAACTCCTGTTGCAGGCGCACCGGCTCGTAAACGACGGCCTTTTGATCCTCGTCGTAGCGCATCTCGACATATCCGGTGAGCGGGAAATCCTTGCGCAGCGGATGACCCTCGAAGCCGTAATCGGTCAAAATGCGGCGCAAGTCCGGATTATCGGCGAAATAGATCCCGAACAGATCCCAGGCCTCGCGTTCCCACCACCCGGCGCTGCTAAAGATGCCGACCGCGGACGGCACCGGCTGTTCCTCGTCGGTTTCAACCTTTAGGCGAATACGTTGATTCAGGCGCATGCTGAGAAGGTGATAGACGACCTCAAAACGCAGCGGCCGATCGGGATAGTCGACGCCGCAAATATCGCAGAGCAGGGTGAAGCCGCATTTCGCGTCGTCGCGCAGAAACTTAAGAACCCGGGGCAAGGCTTCGCGCTCGACCCGACAGCAGAGCTCCGCGGGGCGAAGCTCGGTCGCGATCAGCGCATCGGACAGCGCCGCCGAAACATGCTCGGCCAGGGCCTGGAGCTTTTTGTCCATCGGGCGGCTCAGCGGGCGAAATTCCGAGTGCGCCTGATTTTCTTTTGCAGCAGCAAGATACCGTAAAGCAACGCCTCGGCGGTCGGCGGGCAACCCGGTACATAGACATCGACCGGCACGATCCGGTCGCAGCCGCGCACCACTGAATAGGAATAATGATAATAGCCACCGCCATTGGCGCAGGAGCCCATCGAGATGACCCAGCGCGGCTCGGCCATTTGGTCGTAGACCTTACGCAGCGCTGGCGCCATCTTGTTGCACAGCGTGCCGGCGACGATCATGACGTCTGATTGGCGTGGGCTCGCGCGGAAGACCACCCCGAAACGATCAAGGTCGTAACGGCTGGCTCCGGTATGCATCATCTCGACGGCGCAACAGGCAAGACCAAAGGTCATTGGCCATAGCGACCCGGTCCTCGCCCAATTGACGAGGTTGTCGAGTGTGGCAACGATAAAACCACGGTCTTGAACTTCCTGCGTCGCTGCCTTGAGCAGCAGGTCTGTCTCGTTGCCGGGTGGGATCGGGCGTGCGGGTGTGTCGATCACTCCCATTCCAACGCCCCCTTCTTCCATTCGTAGATGAAGCCGATGGTCAGCACGGCCAAGAACACGACCATCGACCAGAAGCCGAACGCACCGAGATCGGCGAGCGAGACCGCCCAAGGGAACAGAAAGGCCACTTCCAGATCGAAAATGATGAACAGGATCGCCACCAGGTAGTACCGGACGTCAAAGCGGATGCGGGCATCGTCGAACGGCTCGAAGCCGCACTCGTAGGGCGACAGCTTCGCCGTGTCGGGTAACTGCCGGGCGATCAATAACGATGCCGCGACCATGGCCGTAGCCACCCCGCCGGCGATAGCCAGGAACACGAGGATCGGGAAATAATCTCGGAGCAGGTTTTCCATCGAGAAATCCAGCTGGTGGCGTTGCGGCACCGAAACCCTGCCGGCGGACGACGCTGATCTGCAAGCCCGATTCAACAGATATAGGCTAGATCGTCTGAAAGCGAAACCGGCTCGTGGTGCCGCTTGCTGCGGCGCAACAAGGCTGGGCGCTCCGGTCGATGGCGGGAGCGACGGGGCTCGAACCCGCGACCTCCGGCGTGACAGGCCGGCGCTCTAACCAACTGAGCTACACCCCCGCGGCGCTCTACCAGCGGCGGGCACTCCTACCGCTCCCTCCAAGGGGTGTCAAGCATACCCGGTAGTTAGTCTGGCTCTGGACGCTGTGGGTCGCGCGATGTAGGGCCTTGGCGATACCCCCGAATCAGGTTTAGCGGCTTTACGACTCC
This sequence comes from Allostellaceae bacterium, assembly GCA_035272665.1. GTDB lineage: Bacteria > Pseudomonadota > Alphaproteobacteria > ATCC43930 > CGMCC-115725 > AP-15. The sequence goes on along the minus strand of DATEQL010000024.1, from coordinate 1,202 downwards.
AGCGCGCCGTGCAAAATCTTGCGCGCCGGCGGGGTGCCGTCCAGCGGGCGCAAGGTCCGACGCTTGATCATCCAGCCGTCGTCGGTGCGCACGAACTCCCAGCGGTTGGCCGAAACGCGATGCACGTGGAAGCCGCGCGATGAGCCATGATTGGGGACATCGAACAGCGGACCGACGCGGTCCGGCACGAGGATCTGCAAAGAGGATCTGCAAATAGGAGATCGCGAACGCACGTGTCGCCGGTGATCCGCACATAGGGCAAGCCGGCAAAATGGGCGATCCGCTGTTCGATCGCGCGGTGGTGCTCGGGGTTCGAAGACCCGCCGGCGATCGCCGCCCGCCCGGTCGGCCGGGAGAACTCGTCGCCGCGGTCGAACGCGCCGTCCTCGGTCCACACCGAGGCGGTGTAACCCCCGGCACCGGTATCCGCGCTGGGCGGATGGCTGGCGATAAGGTTGTAGATCTCGAGGCGGTCCTCGATCAGGCGAAGCCGCTGTTCGAGCGTCCTGTCGTCCTTGGCGTCGACTGCGGCCACTCGCTATCTCCTTATGATCGGCGATTCGATCCGCCTCTCGGACACCGGCGCGGTCACGAATAGCCCCTTGGGGTCGGAAGCCGAAATTCCGCAGGGGTCGGAAAGCGAAGTTCAAACTTATCGTTCAGCTACGCAGATTCTCCCGCATCGTGGCGCCCGTATACCCGGTGCGAAGCAGACCGCGCCGTTGCAGTTCCGGCGTCAGCATTCGGGCGAATTCCTCCCACATCAGCGGCGAGATCGTCGGCGTCAGCACGAACCCGTCGCAAGCTTCGGACTCGAACAAATCCTGCATGGTGTCGGCAATCGTCGCCGGCGTGCCGACCATCAGGTTGCGCGGCCGGCGTATCGCCTCGGCGAAGCTGATCGCTTCGGCCTGCATGGTCTGGCGGATACGGTCCTCTAAGCCTCCGTGCCCTTGATGGCCCTTGTTGCGGCTCAACTCGTTCTCGTCTTTGGTCTGGCTGAGATCGGCGCCGAGCATCGCCGAGTTGGTCGCCAGCACCATTTCGAGCGGCACCAGCGATAATAGATATGCCGCCTTCTCGCGCGCGATCGATTGGGTCTCGCCGAGCACGATCGTTGTCGACGTGCAGATCGCGCAATCATCCGGCAAGCGGCCGAACCGGGCCATTCGCCCCTTGAGGTCGGTGTAGAATTCGATGGC
>DATEQL010000023.1:0-8293 GCA_035272665.1 Allostellaceae bacterium | reverse complement strand
CTGGTGGCGTCGATCAGCGCGTCACTGACCGCGCGCTCGGCCGCTTCCCTGTCTCCGCGTGACCACGCCTCGGTGATGGCCGCGGCCTCGTCGCGAAAGCCGTGCTCGGCCATCATCCGATTGTAGCGGGGAAAGAAGCCGGCATAGAAGGCGAGCCCCGGCCGCAGCGCATCGAGCGCCTCCTCGCGGGTAGCCCCCACGGCGGTCGGCAACAGCGAGGTGACGATGATCGCGCTCGGGTCTCGCCCCGCCCGCTCGGCCCCCTCGGCGAGCCGCTCTCGGACCTGCGCCGCGGTGGCCAGCGTGCTTCGCGTCAGAATGACGCCGTCGGCGATCTCGCCGCATAGGGTCGTCATCTTCGGGAAGACGGCGGAGAGATAGATCGGGATCGCCGGGCGAAACGGGGTGAACCAGAGGTCGAAGCCCTCGATACGGACCGTTTCACCCGCATAGCTGACCCGGCCGTCGCGGAGCAGCGCGCGGACGATCGCGACACTCTCGCGAACCCGTGTCAGCGGCTTGCCATAGGGCACCCCGTGCTCCGGCTCGACCTGGACCTTATGGCTCGATCCGACGCCGAGGATGAAACGTCCGGCGCAGATCGCGTCGACCGTCGCCGCCGCCATCGCGATCGTCGGCGCCGTGCGGACAAAGACGCTGGTGATGCTGGTCCCGAGTTGGATTTTCGAGGTGTGCGCCGCGCAGGCCGACAGCACCGCGAACTGGTCGCCGCCATGCCCCTCGGCGACCCATGCCGACTCGTAGCCGAGCGTCTCGGCGAGCTTGACACAGTCGACGATCTCGGCGGGGTTGGCGCCGCCGGAGAACGCGATGCCGAGCCTGCCCATGTTTCTCCTCCTGCGATTCACGGATATCTTTGCACCTGCTTAAAGTGCGGTTCCAGAAATGTCGTTGCTGGCAGGGTTCCGGGTGGTGCAGATCGGCGAGGGCTTGGCCGCCGCCGTGTGCGGGCGTCTCTTTGCCGACGTCGGCGCCGATGTCGCCCGCGTCGACTCCGACAACTCGACCCCCCTTGCCGACTATCTCAACCATGGCAAGAGGATCGTTGCCGGCGACCCCGCGGAGGCACTCTCGGCAGCCGACCTGATCGTCTGTGAAGGCCGACCGCAGGATCTTCGCGCTCGCGGACACGATGCCGCCGGCCTGCGCCGGCTCAACGCGAAGGCAGCGCTCCTCTTCGTCTCGCCTTTCGGCCAGACCGGACCGCAGGGGAACGACCCGGCGAGCGATCTGACCTTGTTCTTCGCCAGCGGTATGGCTCGTCTGCTGACCGGCCAGGTCGATGATCTCGCCGAACCGCCGATGCGCCCGGTCGGCGAACAGTCCGCCTTCATCGGCGGGCTCGCCGCCGCCTGCGCCGGTATGCATGCCGCACTGGCGGCGGAGCCCGGCGCCGTCATCGACGTCTCGATCCAGGAAGCTTTGGCAACCATGGCGATCGGCGAGCTGGCGCGCGCCGGGCTCGGCAGGAAGATCTGGTCGCGCCGGCGGCTGACCGACGGCAACGGCGCCACCGTGACGATTTTGCCGGCCCGCGACGGATACGCCGCGATCTCGCCGCGCGAGGACCGCCAATGGGCACCGTGGCTTGAGGTGATGGGCTCGCCCGATTGGGCGGCCGATCCGCGTTTCGCCCGGAAGCTGGATCGGGTCGCCAATTGGGATGCGCTCCACGCCTTGATGTCAGCCTGGGGCCGCCGATACGACAAGCAATCGATCGCCGACGCGGCCCAGGCCGCCCACGTGCCGAGCTTCCCGCTGCGCGAGCCGGCGGAGCAACTGAATTCGCCACAGCTTGCTCATCGTGCTTTTTGGCGGCGATTAGACATCGGCGGAAGGGCGATCCAGGCGCCGGGGCCGCCCTTCGGGCTGCGGATCACGGCCGCCGGCCACAGGGAGCGCCGGACCTCCGGCCCGATGCCTCTTTCCGGCATTCGCGTCCTCGACTTCAGCTGGGTCATCGCCGGCCCGACGGCGACGCGCTATCTCGCCGCGATGGGTGCCGAGGTCATCAAGATCGAGGCGCCCGGCCGCGGCGACCCGGGCCGTGCCTCCGAACTGCACACGGTGCTCGGCCAGGCGAAGCGCAGCGTCGTCCTCGACCTCAAGAACGAAGAAGCCGTTGCCGTCGCGCGGGCATTGGCGGCCAAATCCGATGTGCTGATCGAGAACTTCGCGACCGGGGTCATGGAGCGGCTAGGTCTCGGCGCGGAAGCCCTGCAGGCCGTCAACCCCGATCTGATCTATGTCTCGGCATCCGGGCTCGGACGCACCGGGCCCGAGGCGCATGCCGTCGCCTACGGCACCTTGCTGCAATGTTATGCCGGGTTCGCCGGGCTCAACCGGCATCCCAATGCTCCGCCGCGGATCGGTTTTGCGTGGCTCGACCCGATGTGCGGCCTGATGCTGGCCTTCGTCGTCGCCGCCGGGCTCTGGCACCGGCGACGGATGGGCGGGGTGGCGCGGATCGATTTCTCGATGATCGAGGCGATGCTGTGGACCATGGCCGAGCCATTGCTGGCAACGCAACTCGAGGCCCCGCCGCAGCCGCAGGGGAACCGTTCCGACCGCTACGTCCCGCATAGCGTCTACCGGTGCGCCGGTGACGACGCCTGGATCAGTGTCGTCGTCCGGACCGACGAGGAATGGCGAAGGCTTTGCGCCATCGTCGTCCGGGCCTTGGCGCCGATGGCGGGTGTCGGGTTTCGCGAACGCGCTGAGCAACGAGCCGCGATCGATGATGCGCTCGCCGCCTGGCTACGTCCTAGAACCGCCAAAGCCGTGGAATCCGAATTGCTTGGCACCGGTGTCCCAGCGGCTGTGCTCGCCACCTCGCGCGACCTGGTCGACAGCAACCACCTGCGGGAGCGGGGGTTTTGGGAGCCCCACGGCCCTGGTGTTCTCCCCGGGCTGCCCTGGCGCGCCAGCTTTGGCCGGATCTCCGGCTCAGCGCCTGAGTTCGGCGCGGATACGGACGCTGTGCTACGCGAAATACTCGACCTGGTGCCGGAACAAATCGCGACGCTGCGCCAATCAGGCGCACTGGGATAGGCGTTACGTGATCACCTGGGCCCGCCCCTCCATTCCCCAACCCGTAGGTTCGCCGGCTTTCGCGGTTAGCTCGCCTGGGGTCGTAGGGTGCAGGAAATTTTCGAAAAAGCAGGAATTAACCGTAAAAGATGCTTGACTATCTCGATTGATTTGGGAGACGTTCTTGTAGTTGCAAGAGGCCGTTGGCGTTAAGTATTGGGACAAGCGGAGTTTGGCTATGAAGGGCTTGGCGCTAATCACTTGGCTGTGTCTCAGCACCGTCCCCGCATTCGCGCAGAATGCGGTTCCGATCGCTTGCGCGCACTGTAGTGCGCCAGCGCCCCTGATAGGCCTTGGCCTTCCAGCCGCATTCGCGGTCGGTGGTGTTTTGCTGGGCGCCAAGCTGCTGAGGCGCAGCCGGCGTTCATAGAGGCAAATCGGACCGGCTTGTCGGCGCACGCTGCCAAACTCCTCCCCAGTCAACATCGCCGGCGGCCGAGCAGTGCGGTGGGATCTCGACCAAGAGCACTTGCCGAAATGGTGTGTATCGCGTGAGGCCGAGCATCGCGAGCGCGGCATATTTTACCCGCTCGACATATACGGCTAGTTGGGGTGGCTCCTCCCAAGAGCGCTCGATATATACATAGCGCAAAGTATAGCCCGGCTCACGGCTGGATCGGATGGTCGGGTCTTCTTCGAGAGTCGGCGAGAGTAGCGCAACGTGCACCGGTAGCGAGCAGTTAGCAGCACTAAAAATCAGGACAGGAATGTCGGTGCCAGCAAACGTGGTCTTCTGACGAAAGTCCAAACCCCCTGATTGTGCGACGCGGATAACGACCGGTTCGAGATCGGGAGTCTCGGCGAGCAAGTCGGTGCTTCCATTCCTTGCTGTAAGCGAGCCGACAAGCAGGCCTGCGAACACAATGCGCGCCGCCCAAACTCTCATGTCGGTTGTTTAGTCGGACGCGAGCCATATAGGGCGATCGAGAGGATTACGATTGAAGCGGCGATCGCGAAGATGTCACCTCCCGGCCCGACGTGCCAATAATCATAGAGATCCCTGTTCCATGCCATCAGACATAGTCTGAGAAGATTTAGGAGGATCATGGCGCCGGCGACCACGCTCAACATCACGAGATCGCACCTCCACTGGTTCAGATGGCGCCACCTACTTACCGTTAGCCAGCATAATATGGCCAATGACACGTTATGAAATGACGAGCAAGGGCCATAAACGACGATCCCGAACCCGTCGGGTCCGGTGATCATATTTTCTTGCCATAAGGTGCCGGGTCGAACTGCAGCCAGAATCGTTCCAACCGCCGCCGTCTCGGCCCGGAGCAGAGGGAATGCGACAAGATTAAAGAAAATATGGCCCCAGTACTGTTGCACCGCCAAACCCGCAAGAACGGTTGCCGCGGCGCGCAGCCGGGGATCGCCATTATTGAACAGAAATAGGTAAATCGCGATACCGAGCGCGGCAACCCAGATCGCTGGGCTCATCGGTATGAAGAGTAATAGGCATAGTGCCGCAGTGGCGAGTAGATCCCGCCATCGAGCGACAGATACGGGATCGCTGTCGTGGAGGAGACCGAAAACAACGTACCACGCCATGAGTTGGAACGCGCCAATGGCGCCGAGATCGTAGACCAGACGCTCGAGCGACGCCGACCAATCCTCCTTAATCTGATAAAGCAATTGGTTTAATAAGAGGATGGCGACGGCCCAAATGAAGATTTCACGGCGTTGAAGATTGTGGTTACCCCGTGTCTCTCTATTCTTTGTTTGAAGAGCTGCAGCGTCAACTACGGTCAATCAATTCATCCAAGAAACGCCGAGAACAACCAAGCAGCTAAAGTCGGATGGCGCACAGCGAGCGGGCCAACTGCTTTTCTCATACTACAAAATCTCTCGGCGCGCGAGCGAGCATCCCGGACCGCGTTAAAACTCGCCGCTGCGATAGGCGTCGTCGAGGCGTCGTGCATCCTCTGCCGATGGCTCCTCCCAGGCCTCGCCGCGGCGGCGCAACGCGCCGGTGAAGTCGGGCGGGCGCTTTTCGTTGAACGCCCGGCGCCCCTCTTCGCCATCGGTCGTGGTCTGGATCAACAGCGAGTTGATCAGATTCTGCACCTGCCAAGCCTGGTCGGTCGGCAGGTCACCAAAGCGGATTACGAACTCCTTCATCATGCGCACCGCGACCGGCGGCAAGGTGACGATACGGCGGGCGATCGTCTCCACCCGCTCCATCAGCTGGGCGTGCGGGACGACTTCGTTGATAAGACCAATCCGCAGCGCTTCTTCGGCATCGACCGGATCATCGGTTAGCAGCATCTTCATCGCGTCGATATAGCGGAGCTGCTTGATCAATAGGCTGGCACCCGGCCCGTGGCCGAGCCAGCCCTGGCTAAGGAGCGCAAACTTGAACCTTGCATGCTCGCGACTGGCGATGCGGATATCGGTCGAGGCGAGCAATATGTAGAGCCCCGCCCCGGCTGCCCAGCCATTGACCGCCGCGATGACCGGCTTCCATACCCGCGGGTAGTGGTCACCCATTCGCCCGTCGACCCCGGTCTTCTGGCCGTGCACGGTGCCGGCCAGCGGCCAGTAGATGCGCTGGGTGCGGAGGTATTCGCGATCATCGGGAGTGAGGTCGGGGCGCGGCGCCAGATTATGTCCGCCGCAAAAATGCCGATCGCCGGCACCGGTCAGGATGGCGCAGCGGATCTCGCGATCCTCCCAGAGATCGACCCAGGCCTGCGAAATCTCGTCCGATGTCGCCTTGTCCAGGATATTCGCCTTGGCGGGATTGTTCAGCGTGATGTAGGCGACCCCGTCGCGCTTTGCGTAATCGATGGCCATATCAGTCCCCTTTTATCATTTCGGGAGCCGGGTGAACCCGTCGTCGCTCCACTCCTCGCTGCCGACGCCGTGGTGAACAAAGAACAGGCCGTCGGGATCGTATGTCGCTTTGACCGCCTTCAATCGCGGATAATTCGCTCCCCAGAACGAGCGCTGCCAGTCGCTATCGAAGAAATTGCTCTCCGATACATACGAACCCCCGTCCGGCACGAGTTTCCGCAGCTCGCCCATCGCCATGTCGATGGCACCGGCATCCCGGCGCGCGGCCGACAGATCCGGCTCGCGGCCGGGGGTTCCGGGGTACGCCGGCGGACCCGCGCTAGCAATGATCGCCAGAGCAAAGGCCGTCAGAACCGCCGGATTGGTCGCGGTGTCTTTGGCGGCCGCCACGGCATCGGGGGGAGCGCCGGCGAGGCCCTTGTTGAAATGCATGGCCACGGCCCAGTGCCTGCTCGCCGCGAACAGCGCATCGGCAAACGGCTCCTGCCGCTCCTCCTGCAATAAAGCGGCGGGCAGCCAAAGGGACTGGTAGCCATGGAGGAACCAGCCGACCTGGCCCGCATCGCCTGCCCACCACACATTGCCGGCGGGCGCCCCCGGTCGTTGGTCGGTGATCAACAAGCCGGGAGCGTGCTCTCTGAGAAAATCGGCGTCCCACAAGTGTTGAGCAGGTAGGCTGGCGATGGTCGGCGGCCTCTCTAGTGTGAAATCCTGCGGCGATCCGGCGACCCAATCGAGGAAGGGCCGCCAGACATCTTCCGCCCGCTGCCCGTCCAATCCCTGGGACACCATCGTGACGGCGAGCATGTTGGTCGGCCTGAAGGTGACGCTCTCGCCCCAGTGCGGGTTAAACAGGCTCTCGCTGTAGAAGCTGATGAACCTGCCGACCAGGCGCCGGAATGCAGCATCGGCGGCCGCCTTGATCGTCAAGAAAGCGATGCCGAACCAGGCCGGGAGCTCGTGCGTCCGCAAAGTGAGCCTGGTGACGACCCCGAGGCTGCCGCCACCGCCGCCTTTGATCCCCCAGAACAATTCGGGATTGGTGCAGGCGTTGGCGATCCTGACGGCGCCGTCGGCGGTAACGATTTCGGCTTCGAGCAGCCCGGAAGCAGCCATGCCGTAGTTTTTCGAAAAGCTGCCGAACCCGCCGCTCTGGATCAGTCCCGCGACGCCAACGGTGGTGCACCCGCCGCCCTGCACGTAGCGGCCGGATTTCGTCGTCACGGCGTCGTAGGCGTGCACCCACATCGCGCCGACCCCGATGGTAACAGCGGGTTGCGGCGCTGCCGTCCCGGCGCAACCCTGCCCGACGAATGCGTCGTGCAGGACGATGTTGTTCATCGCCCGCGTCCATGTCAGGAGCGAGTCCGGCTCGCTGGAGGTGCCCTGATAGCTGTGGCCACCGCCCTTGACGACGAGCCGCAGATTGTTCGCACGCGAGAAGTTGACCGCGGCGACCACGTCCGTCGTGTCTCGGGCTGCGACGGCATAGGTACTCGGCGCCGACGTCCATGCGTCGACCCAGCCGGAGGTCTGCGTCAGACCCGGCTGATCGCCGATGAAGTACGGGTTCTTCAGATTTTTCAGGACCTCTTGGCAGGCGGCGCTGTCGGCCGCGTCGGCGCAGGCGGCGAGCGGGGACTGCACTTTGATCAGATGTCCGCCGACTTCGCGGTTCAGCCGCTCCCAGCTTGCTTCGCTCGGCCAGGACGGGTCGGAGGGGCGGACACGGCGAACGGAGCGCGGCGGGTCGGCGGCTCGCGTCGCTGTCATCGGACCGGGCAAGACGGCTGACAGCAGGGGGATTGCTGCAACCCGCCTCAGCATGCTTCTTCTGTTCATGCCGAACGCTTTCGATGGGCGCCGAGCCCAACCTTAGCCTTCGACCTGCGGAGTCGGCAAAGCGAGTTCGAGCGCCATGGGCCGGGAAATCGAAAAACTGGCGGAGTTTGTCGCACAAACCCAATGGGAGGATGTTCCCGAATCGGTGCAACGGCACACCAAACTGGTATTGCTGGACACGCTGGGGGTCATCCTGGCCGGCGCCGAACGGCCCGAGGTGCACAATTTGCGGGAGCGGCTGGCGGGGACCGCCGGCCGCGGTGCCACGGTCTATGCCCGGGGCTGGCCGACCCATGATCCGCGCACCGCGGCGTTGTTGAACGGCATCGCCGGCCGCTCGATCGAGCTTTGCGAGGGCCTGCGGCTCGTTTCGGGCCAGGCGGCGATGCAAGTTCTGCCGGGCGTGCTGGCGGTCGGCGAGCACGCGCGGAGCCCCGGGCGCGAGGTGCTGGCGGCACTCCTGCTCGGCTACGATGTCGCCGGGCGGCTCTCCGCCGGGTTCACCCCGCGGCCGTTGGCGCACCAGAACGGTCAAGTTTCG
>DATEQL010000022.1:0-3203 GCA_035272665.1 Allostellaceae bacterium | reverse complement strand
TGCTCGAAGCCCTCGGCCGCGCGGAGAAGGACCCGCAGGCACGGGTCGTCGTCATTGCCGGCGCCGGGCCCGCCTTTTGCGCCGGACACGATCTGCGCGAGATGCGCGCCGATCAGCGGCGCGAGACCTACGAGCGCGTCTTTGCCCAATGCAGCGAGCTGATGCTGGCGATCGTCAGATTGCCAAAGCCGGTCATCGCCGAGGTTCACGGAGTGGCGACGGCGGCCGGCTGCCAGCTGGTCGCGACCTGCGATCTGGCGGTCGCGGCCGAGGACGCCCGGTTCGCGACACCCGGTGTCAATATCGGCCTCTTCTGCTCGACGCCGATGGTGGCGTTGACCCGTGCGGTCGGGCGCAAGGCGGCGATGGAAATGCTGCTGACCGGGGAACTCGTTGACGCCGAGAGAGCGCGGGCGATCGGGCTAGTCAACCGGGTGGTGCCGCACGACCAGCTGCGCGATACGGTCAACGGTCTTGCGCGCGAGATCGCCGGCAAATCGGCACTCGTCGTCAAGATCGGCAAGGAAGCCTTCTACCGCCAGGCCGAGCTCGACCTCGCCGCCGCCTACCGCTACGCCGCCGAGGTCATGACGACGAATATGCTGGCCCGCGACGCCGGCGAAGGCATCGACTCCTTCCTCGCCAAGCGCGCGCCGATCTGGCACGACCGCTGAGGCCCGCCTTACGCGGCGCTCGGCGAGGTGCCCGGGCCATCGACGAAGTGATCGATGAGACGCCGCGAGTTGATGGTGCTCGTGGGTGGCATGATGACAGCGGCGCGCGTCCTCCGCGCGCAGCGGAAGGCGATGCCGGTGATCGGCTTCCTCAGCGGCGGGTCAGCCGGTGCTAATGCACCGTTCGTGGCCGCGTTTCTCCAAGGACTGAGCGAAACCGGTTATGTCGATGGACAGGGCGTAACGATCGAATACCGCTGGGCGGAGGACCGGTATGATAGGCTGCCCGCGTTGGCCGCCGATCTCGTCGGCCGTAAGGTCGACGTAGTCGCTGCGGGAAACCTCCCTTCGGCATTAGCGGCGAAAAGTGCGACCTCGACGATTCCGATCATCTTTGAGATTGGCGTCGACCCCGTCGAGCGCGGCCTGGTTACCAGCTTCGCCCGGCCAGGCGGTAATCTGACGGGCATCAGCAGTTTCAGCGTCGAGCTGAACCCCAAGCGGGTCGAGCTGCTTATCGAGCTGGTTCCCCAAGCCAGGGCTGTCGCCCTGCTCGTGAACCCGAACAATCCGACTACCGAGCGTGTGGTGCTAGACGTGCTGGGAGCGGCGAACGCCAAGGGAATGCACCTCCATATCCTGAAGGCCGGTGCCGAAGGCGAGATCGACGCCACCTTCGCCTCCCTCGGCGAGCTGCATGCGGACGCGCTTGTCCCTCCCTAGCGACCCGTTTTTCAACACCCAGCGCGAACTGGCGGTGGCGCTGGCGGCGGATCATTCCGTCCCCGTGATCTATGCATGGCGTGAGTTCGTCGCAGCCGGCGGCCTGATCAGTTATGGACCGAGCCTCCCGGCAGCCTTTCGCCAGGTCGGCGATTACGTAGGGCGGATCCTCAAGGGCGCCAAACCGGCCGATCTGCCGGTTCAGCAACCGACAACCTTCGAGCTGGTCGTCAATCTCAAGACCGCACAGGCGCTCGGCCTCACCGTCCCGCCCTCGATCCTCGCCCGCGCCACCGAGGTCATCGAATGAGCCCCGCCTTGGACCACGACAGCTATCCTGACGCCTATCTGCGCGACATCCTCGAGGGTGTGCGAACCATTGTCGTGGTCGGGGCGAGCCCGCGGCGCGAGCGGCCGAGCCACGGGGTAATGGCCTATCTGCAGCGCCGCGGCTACCGGACGATCCCGGTCAACCCCAATGCGGCCGGCGACGCGATCAACGGCGAGAGATGCTATGCCTCACTCGCCGAAGTCCCCGAGCCGATCGACATGGTCGATGTCTTCCGCCGGCCCGAGGCGGCCGGCGGGGTCGTCGACGAGGCGATCACGGTCGGCGCCAAGGTCGTGTGGATGCAGCTCGGCGTGCGCGACGACGACGCTGCCGCCCGCGCCGAGGCGGCTGGCCTCAAGGTCGTGATGAACCGCTGCCCGGCAATCGAGATACCGCGCCTCGGCCTATTTCTGCGGAATCCCTGACGCGCCGACTCTGAGCCCCTCTCCCGCACCGCGGAGAGGGTGCCGATCCCCGGATCGTAGTCCGGGGGGGAGGCGGGTGAGGGGTGAGGCAGAGCCCGCCCTCACCCTCCCAGCCCGTCGGACTGGGCCCCCCCTCTCCCGCGGTGCGGGAGAGGGGCTTATGCCTAGACCCATCCCAGATTCTTTTCCTTCTCGAGCCGCTGCAACCTTTCGTAGAGCCGCTACTCGGCTCCGAGATATCTTCTGACTACCTCGCGCCACCAGGAGGAGCGCATCGTGTCCACCAGCGCGATATCGAGCTTCCGGCGCAGCGCGCTGTCGGAGGGAAGGGCGATCGCATAACTCAGCGGATCGAGGTTCAGACCCAGCACCTGCAGCTCGTTCGGGTGATCCTGCCGCACCAGCCATGCCAGGATCGGTTTGTCAAAGACCACAGCGTCCAGCTGGCCAGCCGCCAGGGCTCGCAACGCGTCCTCGATCGTGGCGAAATCCTGATGGTGGATCCCCTCGCGGTCGAGGTAGCCGACCGCCGCCGCATCACGCACCGTCCCTACGCGGACATGATGCAGATCGGCGGCGTCGCGCACCAGCCCCGACATTTCCCGCGCCGTCAGATGGCTCGTGATGGCCGCGGTGAACATCGCGATCAATGCCACCGAGGCCGCCGCCCACGCCCCGCCCAGCAGGCGCCCGGGCCGCGTCCTCGGCTGTACCGAGGGATTGGCCTTGGCCATCGCTTGGGTCGACCAGCTGATGGAGCAGACCAAGCCATCGACCGGCGGGCCGCCGAATTCCGCCGTTCGCCGCCGCTCCAATACCCAGACGATCACGCTGACCAACAGCACCACCCCGACGATTCCGAGGACAACCGAGAGGAAGCGGATGGAGAGGAAGCTCGCCGCGACGCCGGTCCAGTCCAAGGAAGCACGCAGCGGGACCGCCACGCCGAGACCCGTCACGAAATAGGGCAGGGAGAAATCCACCTCGCGCAGGCCCTCGGCGGTGACCGTCAGCGCCCCACCCGAGGCATCCAGCGTGCCGTCGGCGAGA
>DATEQL010000021.1:0-3239 GCA_035272665.1 Allostellaceae bacterium | reverse complement strand
TTGCAACGGTTTTATGACAAATGTCATCCACGCAGGCAATAACCACCAAGCATATAGCATCATGCGGAAACTCCCCTCGATCATAAATCCCCTTTTGGATTCCATAAGAGCCGCCCGATTTCCAAGCTTCTCGTGGATCCTCTGACAAAATCCATAGATGTTCGGCAGGCTGTCAATAATTATTTATTTTGACTAAAAAATGCCATACATAGTTGGTTAACGCTGGGGTCGGGAGTTCGGAGCTCCCGCTAGAAACCGGCGTAGCGTCTTTTGGCCAGGATGCAACTGCGTGCAATTCGCTCGGGCGGGTGCTCGAGTGCCATGAGCACAAATCCAAACTTGATAACGCACCGTGAGATCGATACGGGCTGGAAGATCAGGCGCGGGACCTTGCGCCCGCTGGACGGCAACCCAGCCAGTGCGCAAAAGTCGGGACCATCAGCCAACGTAGCGATCATAAGTCGAGGTATCAACGGCCCGCCCGGCTGCCACGTGGAGACTTGTCCCGAGATTTATCCTCATCACAGCCCGTGCAATATCCACCGTATTTTGAGGAGTTGGAGTTCGACCGCTGCCTTCGGAGTCGGCGATTAGCGCTCTCCGACGCCTTCCAGCCGCATGATCCAGGCGAGTAGGACGAGGCCCGGCAGGCAGGCTGCGGTGGCCAGCACAAAAAACGGGCTCCAGCCGACCGCGTCGGCGAGCGCACCGCCCGAGGCCGACAGTGTCGTGCGGCCGATCGCGGCGAGCGAAGTCAGGAGCGCATATTGCGTCGCTGTAAAGTCGAGGTTGCACAGCCCCGAGAGGTAGGCGACGAAGGCCGCCGACCCCATCGCGCCGGTCAAATTCTCGACCCCGATGGTCAGCGCCAAGATCGCGAGGTCGTGCCCGGCCCAGGCCTGCAGGACATACATCAGGTTCGCCAGCATCTGCAGCACGCCGCAAAGCAGCAGCGCCCGGAGCACGCCGATCCGCAAGACGACGATGCCGCCGAGAGCCAATCCGGCGAGACCGGCGAGAAACCCATAGGCTTTGGCGATATTGGCGGCCTCGACCTTCGTGAAGCCGAGCGAAACGTAGAGCGGGTTCGACATCGTCCCGGCGAGCGCGTCGCCGAATTTGTAGAGGATCACGAAGGCGAGGATCGCGATCGCCCCCTGCCGGGTCAGCATGTCGGCAAACGGGGCAAAGACGGCGCGCTCGAGCCAGGCCGTGACCTGGGCGAGGGGGGAAGCGCCGGGCAATGGTTCGAGCGGGCGGATGCCGCCGGGCTCGGGGGTGAACCACACGGTGGCCATCCCGACCACCATCAGCGCCGCTATCAACCCGTAAGCGAAGCTCCATCCACCAAAGCTCGCCGCGTAGAGCGCTCCCGCCGAAGCCACGAGCATGCCGATGCGGTAGCCCCATTGCGTGGCCGCCGCTCCGGCGCCCTGCTCTTCGGGCCGCAACAATTCGATGCGGTAGGCATCGATGACGATGTCCTGGCTCGCCGACAGAAACGCAACGATGACCGCGGCGAGTGCCGTCGCCCCCGGAGCCGATCGCGGGTCGGTAAGACCGAGTGCCAGGATCGCCAGTGCCAGCGGCGGCTGGATCGCCAACGCCCAGCCGCGGCGCCGCCCGAGACGGGCGGTCAGCAGCGGGATCGGCATTCGATCGATGATCGGCGACCATAGGAATTTCATGCTGTAGGAGATGCCGACGAGGGCGAAGAGGCCGATCGAGGTGCGCGAGACACCGACCTCGGACAGCCAGAAAGACAACGTCCCGAAGGTCAAGGCGAGCGGCAGCCCGCTCGCAAATCCCATCAGCAGAATGGCGATCAGTCGCGGCCGGCGATAGACCGCGAGCGAGGCGAACCAGCCGGTTGCGGGTGCAGTGCCGGCCCCCACCCTCCCGCTCCGCGGGTCCCTCCCTCCCCCGTGGACACGGGGGAGGGTTGGGGTGGGGGCCGGCACCCAGACCCTGCTGACTTTATTGAGAATGCTAGCTCTTCGCCTTTTCGGCGTCGGCGGCGACCTGCATTCTGATGATCTTGTCGGGGCTGCTAACCGCGCCATTACGGGCGGGGTCGCCCTTCTTGATCTTGTCGATGTTGTCCATGCCGGACACGACCATGCCCCAGATCGTGTATTTGCCGTCGAGCGAGGGGTTCGGCGCGAACATGATGAAGAACTGGCTGTCGGCGCTGTTCGGGTCGGAGGTGCGTGCCATCGAGACCGTGCCGCGCACATGCTTTTCGTTCGAGAACTCGGCTTTCAGCGGATGCCCCGATCCGCCGGTGCCGTCGCCCTTCGGGTCGCCGGTCTGCGCCATGAACCCATCGATCACGCGATGAAACACGATCCCGTCATAAAAGCCCTGTCGGACGAGTGACTTGATCTGAGCGCAAGTCGCCGGTGCCAGATCGGGTCGCATCTCGATGACGACGCGCCCGGCCGGCACGTCCATGTAAAGTGTGTTCTCCAGGTCCGCGGCCATCGCCGTGCCTCCGAAAGTGAGTGCGGCGATGAGCAACAGGAGACGACTCAGCGCTGCCATGAATTGGATCCCGTCGATCGTTTCGGCTACGACCTTAGCCGAACCGGCTGCGCGGCGAAAGCAGGCCCGAAAGTGGCTGACGAAGGCTCCCGACCGCCTCGAGCTTGGTGATCTCGCAGGCTGTCCGTAGATGGTCGCGACCACCTTCTCGTTGAGCGCGTCGACCGACAACGCCGGCAAGTTCTTCGGGCGCGGTCCGCGCGGGTCGCCGGACTGACCCTTCTTGAAACGGCTGTCCACCGACGGCTTGCCGCGGCCGACTTGGTAATCGCGCTTGGTCTCGGACATGGGGCTCCCGCCATCTTTTCCACCACGCGGCGCGGACCACACCCCGCCCCCCAGCTTTGTTCGGATGTCGCTCCACACGACGTATTGGCCCTGAGCGCTCCAAGCCGGGCCCTCACTCCACAGCGCACCCGTTCATAGGCGCTTGATCGGCGTCTTTCCTTGCACAGGCGGCGCGCCGCGTTCCGCCTGGGCCATCGCGCCCCATGACTTTCGGGCGGTTTTGGGGCGAAAACGCAATTTTCGCTGTATTTTGGGCGACGAGAAGCGCAGCAGGCCTAGTGTGTACAGCCCGGGTCGAGCGGCGGCAGGCCGGGCGGCGGGCGGCGCGCTTCGGTCGCCTGCTCGAAGGCGTAGGCCAGACGTAAGAGGGTGGGCTCGCTCCAGGCCCGGCCGGTGAAGGTCGCACC
>DATEQL010000020.1:0-5875 GCA_035272665.1 Allostellaceae bacterium | reverse complement strand
ACGTAAGGCTGAGATCGCTCTCGAGCCGAACCCGCAGGTAGTTGGCGTTCAGCACCGCGTCCTCGGCCACCTGCCGCAATCCGTCGGCCCCATGACTCATCATGTAGGCGAGTGCGCGCACGAACATGCCCATCTGCCCATGGAACCCCTTCAGCCTTCCGATCACGTGCTGTGCCGAACCGCTCTTACGCTCGACCAACTCGAGCCCATCGACACCGTGCACGAGCCACGGCAACGGCGCGTACGGGGCGATGCTCGCGGCCAGCGCCACCGGGCCGCTGCCCGGCCCGCCGCCGCCGTGCGGGGTCGAAAACGTCTTGTGCAAATTCAAATGCATGCAGTCGATGCCGAGATCGGCAGGCCGCACCCGCCCGACGATTGCGTTGAAGTTCGCCCCGTCGCAATAAAAGAAGGCGCCAACCGCGTGCACCGCAGCGGCGATTTCGAGGATCTCATTCTCGAACAGCCCGCAAGTGTTCGGGTTGGTCAGCATCAGCGCAGCCACGTCGGCCCCGAGCTTGGCCTTGAGCACCCCGAGGTCGACCCGTCCCTGCGGATTGCCCGGCACCGGATCGACCGTGTAGCCGCAGGCGGCGGCCGTTGCGGGGTTCGTGCCGTGTGCTGATTCGGGTACCAGAACCCGGCTGCGCTGTTCGCCCCGCGCCTCGAGGGCGGCGCGGATCGACATGATGCCGCAGAGCTCGCCATGCGCTCCGGCACCTGGGCTCAGCGCGACGGCGGGCATCCCGGTCAGAGTCTTGAGCCAGTGCGCCAAGGCGTCGATCAGCGCCAGCGCGCCCGCGACGGTCGATACCGGCTGAAGCGGGTGGATGTCGGCAAAACCGGGAAGCCGCGCCAGCTTCTCGTTGAGCCGCGGGTTGTGCTTCATCGTGCACGAGCCGAGCGGATACAGCCCGCTGTCGATCGCATAGTTCTTTTGTGACAGCCGGGTGAAATGCCGCACCACCTGCGGCTCGCTGAGACCCGGCAGGCCGATCGCGCCGTGCCGCTCGAGCCCGCCGAGCCGGGCTCGGAAGGGGGCCGGGTCCGCTAGGTCGACGCCGCAATGACCTGGCGAATCCTGCTCGAAGATCAGCTTCTCTTCGATCTGCAGCCCACGGTTGCCGGTGATCGTCTCGATCAGACCCACCCCATTTTCGGCTGCTTGGCGGTCGCTCACTGCTCGGCTCCAATCGCTCACGCCAGCGTCTCCGCCAGCTCCCGCTCAAAGCGGTCCATGTCCTCCCCCGTCGCCATCTCGGTCGCCGCCACGATAAGGATATCGGCCATCTCAGGCAGGGTCGGATAGAAGCGGCTGAGCGGGATTCCGGCGAGAACGCCTTTCTCGGCGAGAGCCTCGACGATAGGCGCCGCGGGACGTGACAAGCGCAGCGAGAACTCGTTGAAGAAGGTCCGATTGACGAGCTGTACACCCGGTATTCGCTCGAGCCGTTCTATGAGAGCGACCGCCGCGGCGTGGTTCAGGCGCGCGAGCCGGATCAGCCCGGCTTCGCCGAGCAGCGCCAGATGGATCGTGAAGGCGAGCGCGCACAGGCCCGAATTGGTGCAGATGTTGCTGGTCGCCTTCTCGCGCCGGATGTGCTGTTCGCGGGTCGACAAGGTCAGCACCCAGCCGCGTCGGCCATCGACGTCGACGGTCTCCCCGACGAGGCGGCCCGGCATCTGGCGCACGAACTTGTCGCGGCTGGCGAACAGGCCGAGATGGGGTCCGCCGAAATTGAGCGCATTGCCGAGCGACTGGCCTTCGGCCGCGACGATGTCCGCCCCCATCTCGCCCGGCGGGCGAATAGCACCCAGGGACAGGATCTCGGTCACCACGACCACCAGCAGCGCACCGGCGTCGTGGCAGATCCGCGCAAGCTCGGAACAGTCGCGGATCTCGCCATAAAAATCGGGGTTCTGGACGACGACGCAGGCGGTGTCGCGACCAACGAGCCCGGCGAGGTCCTCGCCGCCGCCAGGAGCCGGATCCAGTACCGCGAGCTCGAAGCCGACGAAGCGGGCATAGGTCTCGCACACCTCGCGGTAGTGCGGATGCAGGCCGCCGGACAGCACTGACCTATTCCGCCGGGTCAGGCGATTGGCCATCATCACCGCTTCGGCACAGGCCGTCGCCCCGTCATAGAGCGAGGCGTTCGCGACCTCCATGCCGGTCAACAGCGCCACTTGGGTCTGGAATTCGAACAGGTATTGCAGTGTTCCCTGGGACACCTCCGGCTGGTAGGGGGTGTAGGAGGTCAGAAACTCACCGCGTTGGATCAGATGGTCGACCGCCGCCGGAATGTGGTGTCGATAAGCCCCGCCGCCGATGAAGAATGGGACCGAATCGGCCGCGACATTGCGCGCCGCCATCTCCGAAATCGCGCGCTCGACTTCGATCTCGCCCATCGCCCGCGGAAGATCGAGGAGACCGTCGAGCCGTGCGGCGGGAGGCACGTCGGCGAACAGGGCGTCGATCGAATCGACGCCGATCGCCTCCAGCATTTCGCGGCGGTCGCGCTCGGTCAGCGGCAGGTAACGCATCAGTCCTGCTCCTCGACAAACCGCTTGTATTCGTCTTCGTCCATCAGGCCTTCGAGCTCCTTGGGATCGTCGAAGCGGAGCTTGAGGAACCAGCCTTCGCCCATCGGGTCGGCGTTGACCTTCGCCGGGTCAGCCGTGAGTGCGTCGTTGACCTCGACGACCTCTCCTGCCACGGGCGCGTAGACCTCGCTTGCCGCCTTTACCGATTCGACGACCGCGGCCTCCTTGCCCTTCTCGACCCGATGTCCGATTTCCGGCAGCTCGACATAGACCACGTCGCCGAGCTGCGACTGCGCGTAGTCGGTAATGCCGACGACGGCGAGATCGCCGTCGAGCCGAACCCATTCATGGTCCCTGGTGAAGCGAAGCACGCTCATCGGCAATTTCCTCCTGCGGCATCAGCCGCGGTAATAGCGGGTCGGGATGAAGGGCAGGCGCACGACACGGGCAGGACGGCCGACGCCGCGCACGAGCAGCGCTAGAGGCGTACCCTCCGCCGCATGGACGCGATCGACATAACCCATCGCGATCGGCCCGCCGACCGAGGGGCCGAAGCCGCCGCTCGTCACCCGCCCGATCCTCTCCTCGGCGGAATTGACGATCGGTGTATCCTCGCGCGCCGGTGCGCGCCCGTTGGGCCGGATGCCGATGCGCCTGCGCGGCGCACCTTCGGCGAGCTGGCGCAACACGATCGCCGCACCGGGAAACCCGCCTTCCGCGCGTCGCCGCTTGGTGATCGTCCAAGCGAGCCCGGCCTCGATCGGGGTCGTCGTCTCGTCGATGTCATGCCCATAGAGGCAGAGTCCGGCCTCGAGGCGCAGCGAATCGCGGGCGCCGAGGCCGATCGGCCACACCTCCGGCTGGGTGAGCAGCATCTCGGCGAACGCCGCCGCATCGCCCGCCGGCAGCGAAATCTCGAACCCGTCCGCGCCGGTATAGCCGGACCGGGTAATGAAGCATTTGCGGCCGTCTACCACCGCCTCGGCCGCGGTCATGAAACCGAGCCGCTCGATGCCAGCGGAAAAGCGGGCAAGGACGGTGGCGGCGGCAGGCCCCTGAAGCGCAAGGAGCGCTCTATCCTCGATCGGCTCGACCGTCGCAGGGCGCGCGAGACGATCGCGCAAATGGGCGAGATCGGCCTCCTTGCGCGCCGCGTTGACGACGAGAAAGAGCCCGCTGTCGAGCCGCGTTGCCATCAGATCGTCGTGGATGCCGCCCTGCTCGTTGAGCAGCAGCGTGTACCTCATGCGCAGCGGTGCCAGCGCCGACAGATCGCCGGGAACGAGAGCTTCGAATGCTCTTAGAGAGTCCGCTCCGGCGAGCCGCACCTGCCCCATATGCGAGACGTCGAAGAGCCCGGCCTGCGCGCGGGTGTGGAGGTGCTCCTGCAGGATGCCGGTGGGGTAGTGCACCGGCATCTCGTACCCGGCGAACGGCACCATCTTGGCGCCGAGGGCAAGATGGAGAGTGTGGAGCGGTGTCCGCTTGAGCGGCGCCGCAGCGGCAGCAAGGGTCACCCGCGATCCTCCGACAGAGCGGACGCCGGAGCGCCCGATCGCTGCCCCCTCTGTCGCGGACCCTGAGAGATTCACCCGAGCCGGGCCCCGAGCTTACTCCTTCGGTGAGCGGGAGGTCACCCGCTGCTTTCCAGAGCGCCCTTCCGCCCGCGGTCCTTTTGCCTGAGAGTTTCCGGGGCGGTTGCTCCTTCGGCGCCGCGCCTGCGCGCGATCTCTCCTGCGGGCGTGCATACAGCGCCCCTTGTGTAGCACCAGTCGGGGCCGGAGACTAGGCCGTTGCGTTCGACCGTCACGCGGCTCGCCTCCCTGAACTCAGGGAGAAAAAACGAATTCGTGCCCAAAATCGCCCAGGGAATGTCGGAAAAGCGTTTTTCACCAATCGCTTAAGAATTCGGGCCGGGACTGCTGCTGAGGGACGCGAATCAGCCCTCTGAGGGAGGCAGCAGGGAGAGGAAGCCGAGCGGACAATGCCTTGGCGATGCTGCAATCTTGGTTAGCTCCGACACCCTGCCCAATCGTTATACACATGATACGCGCCGATTTTGACGCCAAGATGGCGAGAAGCGTTGCCCGCCTGAACGGCCCAGAGAAGCGCCGGCGATTACCAGGGCGGCATCGATGGTCCCGCTTTATGCTGGCGCGATCGTATTCGATCGTCCTAAACGAACGACCTGACGGCGCGGCCACGGTGGAGTCACGAAGCATGGCGGAGTCCGGCGGCACCTGGTGCCTCGCCGTGATGCGGCACATGTGTCGCGGCATGCCCGATGGTAAGAGGGGATAAGCACCATCGGCCTCGGGGATGACGTGCTTTGGCCGGCCGTTCCCGCTCGGGTGCGGGATGCGCGCTCGACAGTTGTTCCTGGTTGTCGCGCTGACCGCAGCGGTGTTGGTACCCGGTCCTGCCGTCCGTGCCGATCTGAATTACCGCGCCGAGATTACCGGCGCCGAGGACAGCGATCTCGCCGATTTGTTGGATAAGGTCTCCGAGCTGAAGACGCTCGAGGACAGGCCCCCGGCTTCCGAGGAGGCGCTGCGCCGGCGCGCCGAGCGCGATCTCGGCCGCCTCGCGGACGCCGCACGCAGTCTCGGCTATTGGGCCGCTGAATTTTCCTACGACATCGACACCCAGGCCGACCCGGCAAAGGTCACGGTAACGGTCAAGCCGGGGCCGCTTTACCATGTCGCCTCGGTCATGGTGCTGGGACCCGACGGACAGCCTCTATCGATGCCGCTAGGCGAGCAGAAGCTGCCGCTGAAACCCGGCGACCCGGCGCGCACGGCCCCGGTGGTAGCAACGGAGACGGCGCTCGTAGCGGCGTTCGGCGAGACCGGCCACCCCTTTGCCAAAGTGGAGAACCGCCGGGTCGAGATCGACCACGGCACGCAGACGATGGACGTGACCTACACGCTCGACCCCGGGCCGGTGATGCGCTTCGGCCCGCCGGCGGTCGAGGGGCTAGAGCGGCTCGATCCTGCTTATGTCGAAGGGCGTATTCGCTGGCAGCGCGGCGAGGTCTACGACGCGAGCAAGGTCGAAGAGACGCGCCGGGCATTGATCGAAAGCGGCTTGTTCAGCACGGTCCAGATCACGCCCACGGCCGATCCCGACAACCCCGAAGACGTGCGCATGACGATAGACGCGACCGAGCGGTTGCATCGCACGATCGGTGTCGGGCTCGCCTACAACACCAGCCAAGGTGCGGGCGCCCGGGCCTTCTGGGAAAACCGCAACCTGTTCGGCAACGCCGAATATCTGAAGCTCGCCGCCGAGGTCGGCCAGCAAATCGACGCCTTCAGGGCGAACTTTCGCC
>DATEQL010000019.1:0-13369 GCA_035272665.1 Allostellaceae bacterium | reverse complement strand
CAACGGCCATCTCGGCTCCCTGATCAGCGCGCATATGTGCGCCGTGGTGCCGAACTTCAAAGTCATGGAGATCGACATCGACGACGTGACCTGGAAGGATGACATCGTCACCGCGCCGCCCGTCATCGAGAACGGCGATCTGCGACTGCCGACTGGCCCTGGCTGGGGCGCCGACGTCAACGAAGGATTCGTCCGGGCCCATCCGCCGAAGCGGTAGGAGCTGCCGACGAGGCCGGTCCAGCAAATCAGCAAGTGATGGCGCAGGCTTTTTAGAAAGGTGCTCATCCGACTTTGGGGTGTGTAGCCCAACGTGGGGAGTAGCTCTGCATGGATTTTCCAACCTTTCAGGCCGAACTACGCCGGATCGCTGGTCACGTGCAGACATTCGCCGCGGTCGGCGCGGCGTTGCGGCTGCATCAGGCTAAACAACAAGCCGATCCCGCCGTCCAGGCTCAGCTGCTTGCCGCCGTGGAAGCGGTGCTGCCCGGCGCACTCGACGGGCTGAATCCGCAGCAGATTTCCGATGCCCTGGCGTATGCGACCTTCCAGATCGGGGAGGCGACGGATCTGTTCCACAATGCTGACCGCCGTCCCGGGTGGGTTCTTCGGGACCCCACTATACTTCAGGCCCTGGGCCAAGCCTCTCGCCAGAACGTCCGCAGTATTGTCGCGCTTGCCACTGAGCGTCCACGACTGGCTGCCTCACTCGCCGGCCGCTTTCTAGATGTCGGGACGGGCGTCGGAGCCATGGCGCTTGAGGTGGCGGAGCAATGCCCGTCTGCGCAGGTGGTCGGCATAGACATCTGGGAGCCATCCCTGGCGTTGGCCCGTGCTAACGTCGGGGCCAGTCCGCACGCCGCGCGTATCGAGATTCGTGCGCAGGATGTGACGCAACTCAACGAGCCTGCCGCCTATACGGTGGCATGGCTGCCTGCGCCCTTCCTGCCGCGCCCGGTGGCCGAGGCTGCGTTAGACCGCCTCGCTGTAGCCTTGGCACCGAACGGCCATCTGGTGGTGGGCCTTTACGCCATGCCGATGGACAAGACCGGCGCCGCACTGACAGCGCTACGCGTCGTGCGCAGTGGTGGTCATGTGTGGGACATCGCCGAGATTGAGCACCAACTTCGTGCCCGAGGCTTCGTCGACGTGGAGACTCACATCATCCCTCCGACGAGTTTCGTCATAGGTCGCCGACCCTAGCCGTAAAATGGGAAGGCGTTGCGGCCGGGCGCGGGAAGGCGCAGGCTGTGTACCAGCATTTGTGCGCAACGGGAGGAACAGCGATGAGCGACATCACCCAGGACTTCAACTTTCTGCAGGGTATCAAGGTGGTGGATTTCACCCAGTTCGAGGCGGGCACCACCTCGACCGAGGTGCTGGCCTGGTTCGGCGCCGAGGTGGTCAAGATCGAGAACCCGGGACGCGGCGATCCCGGCCGCCGGCTACGCCCTGGCAAGCCCGATGACGATCCCTGGTACTTCCACCAGTTCAACGTCAACAAGAAGTCGCTGGCGATCAACCTGAAATCGCCTAAAGGGCTCGAGATCGTCAAGGAGATGTTGAAGAAGGCCGATGTCACGGTCGAAAACATGGCACCCGGCACGATCGAGCGCCTAGGACTCGATTACGATTCAGTCAAGAAGCTCAACCCCGGCATCATCTATTGCCAGGTCAAAGGCTTTGGAACCGGTAGCCCGCATGAGAAGGGGCTGGCTTTCGATATGATCGCGCAGGCCGCGGGCGGCCCGATCAGCGTCACCGGCGAGCCCGACCGGCCGCCGGTCAAGCCGGGCTTGAGCTTTGGCGACACCGGCACCGGCATGCTGATGGCGGCCACCATCCTCGGCGCCTTGCACGAACGCAACCGTACCGGCCAGGGAAGGCGGCTGCAGGTGGCGATGCAGGACGCGATGATCCACTACATGCGCACCTGCTTTGCCAACATGGCGCGCACCGGCCAGCCGGCGCGGCGCAACGGCGCCAAGTCGGGCGGCGGCAACAACGCCCCGTCGGGACTCTACCCGGCCAAGGGCGGCGGTCCCAACGACTACGTCTACCTGACCACCAGCCGGGCCAACCCCGAGCACTGGTCGCGCCTGATGAAGTTGATCGGGCGCGAGGAATTGATCGAGGACCCGCGTTTCGCGACCGGCGATGTCCGCGTCAAGAACGAGAAGGAGCTCGACGCGATCATCGGCGAATGGACCCGCCAGCACGACAAGCGCGAGGCGATGGAAAAGCTGATTGCCGTCGGCGTTCCGTCGGGTGCGGTGTTCGACACGATGGAATTGCAGAACGAGCCGACCTTCGAAGAGCGCGGCATCATGCAGACCGTCCATCACCACAATGGCGACTACAAGATGGCGACCTGGCCGGTGCGGATCGACGGCAAGACTGTGCGGCTCAAAGGATCGCCGGCGCTCGGGGGGGACAGCGCCGAGGTGCTGCACAATTGGCTCGGCATCGACGCGGCGCAAGTCGAAGCACTGCACCAGGAAGGCGTCATCTGACATAAGTCTCGACGTGACGGCCCCACCCGCGGGTGGGGCCGTCTTTTTTCAGCGGCACGATCGACCGCGTTGCGCGTCTTGAGGACCACCGGTCTCTCCTTTTGGCGCCGCCTTGTGCGGCACGCGCAAAGGCTTCGGCGAGGGCAGTCCGTATGAGAAGGGCCTCGCCTTCGACATGATCGCTCAAGCCGCGGGCGGCCCGATCAGCGTCACCGGCGAGTCCGACCGGCCGCCTATCAAGCCCGGGCCGTCCTTAGGCGATACCGGGCCCGGCAGCTGATGGCCGTGACGGTCCTCGATGCCCTCTACAACCGGCGGCTGACCGGCAAAGGGAGGCGGCTGCAGGTCGCAATGCAGGATGCCATGGTGCACTACATGCGCACGTGTCTGGCCATGCAGGCGCGAACCGGAAGGCCAGCACAGCGCCGCGGCGGCCAGAGTGTGGGCGGCAACAATTCGCCCTCCGGTCTCTATCCCTGCAAACCCGGCGGGCTCAACGACTACGTCTACATCACCACCAGCCGCGCCAACCCCGAGCATTGGACGCGTCTCCTAAAGCTGATCGGCCGCGAGGATCCGATTGGCGACGAACGCTATGCGACGATGGATGCGCCCATCGAACACAGCGCCGAGGGTCGACGTAATCGTCAGCCAGTGGACCCGGCACCACACCAAGCAGGAGACGATGCAGTTTGTTAGCGACGTCGGAGTTCCGGCCCGTGCGGTCTTGGACACGGGGGGAGATTCAGCACGATCCGAACTTTGAAGAGCGCGGCATCCTGCAGACGATCCATCACCCCAAGCACGGCGACTTCAAGATGCCGTCCTGACCGGTGCGGGTCGACGGTGCTCCGCCGCGTCCGCTGACTTCGCCGATGCTCGGAGGGCACAACGCGCAGGTTCTCGGCGACTGGCTGGGCATCGGTGCCGCGGAGGTCGAAGCGCTGTGCCAGAAGGGCATTATCTGACACGAGCTTTCGGCCATTGGCCCCACTCCGGCCGAGGTGAGGCTTTTTTTACGGGAGCATCGATGGCCCATCCGGAATTCCTGCTCGCCGACCTCGCCTGAATGCGCATTGCCACCGTCAGCGAGTGCCGACGCAGCGCCCGATCGCGTATGAGGCCTGCGTCGACAATCGCCTCGCGCGGCAAGTCCTCGCAGATTGATCCCGTCGGGTTCTGGGTACTGCCTCGACTCTGTCGGCGATTCGCTGCTTTTCGCTGCCGGGCAGCGACGACTACGCGGCCAGCAACGGCGGGAAAATGGAGGGGCATGGCCGAAGATATTGCCCGCAAAGCAGGATCGCTCGTCTCTCGCCACCATCGAATCCGCTCCGCAATCCCTGGAAAACTGCGGGTCGAATATCGCTCCGAGCTCCGCTACGCTGCACGACACCGCACTGCGGAGGCACGGGGCACAGCCATCAAACGGTAACAATTTTTCAGCAAGCCGTCTTTTTTCGGTGCAGGGATCTTCTATTTATTGCAGGATACCGGCACAGTGCGTTTGGTAGTTGGCATGGGGGAAAGAGGAGGGAGAGAGAGCAAATGGCGACTTTGGACGAGATTGGACAGGAGAAGCAGAAGGTTTCCGAGCGGCTCACACGGCTCGAGGCGGAACGGACGAAACTGGCGGAGCAGCTCACTGAGCTGGAGACCGCGGAGCGCGTGCTGGCGCGGTTCACAAGAGGCGCGAGAGCGCCGGAGACTGCGGAGAGGCGCAGACGGGGACGTCCCGCGAGAACCGCGCCCGCACCCGTCGCCCAGCGCCCCAGAGCTCGGGCCGCCCAACCGGCGCAGGCTGTTTCGCTGAGCGACGCGACTCTGCGGGCCGTGCAGGCGCATGGCGAAGGCGCCACCGCCAGCGAGGTTCTCGCTTATCTCTCTCGGGAATTCGGGATGACGGTCAGGCCGAACCATCTCGGCATTGCGCTGCAGCGCCATCGGCGGGCCGGACGGCTCGAGTCCCGCGATTCGCGCTGGTTCTTGCCGCACGGTGCGTCAGCGGCGATGACCGCCTGACGGTAGGCAGAGGAATGTGAACCGACTGCAGCACTGTCCCAGGCGTCGCGAAGCATTTCGACGCCCCAAGGATTGCCGCCGGCGGCAGAGGCGGACCGAGCTACGATGTCCAAGCCCGGTGACGATCAGGCCCCTGAGTTCCTGACTGACGATTGGGTCCGCGTCGGGACCCTAGAGGAGCTCAGGGCCCGAGGCATGACCGTCGTCCACGGCGGCGCCTGCCCGTTGCTGGTCGTGCACGATCGGGACAGGGTCTTTGCGCTCGACAATCGTTGCCCGCATCTCGGCTTCCCGCTGCACCGCGGCTCGGTCGAGGACGGCATTCTGACCTGCCATTGGCATCATGCCCGTTTTGACCTCGCCAGCGGCGGAACCTTTGATCTCTGGGCAGACGACGTCCCGACGGCCCCTGTCGAGCTGCGGGACGACGGGGCCTTGTGGGTCTGCAGGCGGACGCGCTACGCGGATGACGACGCCCACTGGCGCAACCGGCTGCGCGAGGGTTTGCAGCATGATATCGGTCTCGTCCTTGCCAAGGCGGTTCTGGGCCTCGGCCGCGAGCGCGTCGGGTATCGCGCGCTGATTCGCGATGCTGCGCTGTTCGGCGTGCGCAATCGCGACGGCTGGGGTGTCGGCCTGACCATCGTCACTGCGCTCGGCAATCTTGTTCCGTTCTTGCCGGAGGAGGAGACCTACCTCGCCCTCTTCCACGGTCTGAGACGAGTAGCGAGAGACTGTGACGGCGTGCCGCCGCGCCGCGACCGCGAGCCATTGGCGGCCCGTGGTGCGCGCCCGATGCCTATGCTCGGCCGCTGGCTGCGGCATTGGACCGAGGTCCGCCACCGCGACGGCGCCGAGCGCACCCTGCTGACGGCCATCACCGGCGGCGCCACGCCAGGCGAGCTCGCGGCGCTGCTGCTAACCGCCGCCACCGACCGCACCTTTGCCGATGGCGGTCACGCTTTGGACTTTATCAACAAGGCGTTTGAATGCCTCGACATCATCGGTTGGCAGGAGGCGCCATTGGTGCTGCCGACCGTTGTCGTTCAACTGGTCGACGCCCGCGGCGGCGAGGAGCTGAATGCGTGGCGCCACCCGCGCGACCTGGTACGACTGTGCGAAGCCGCTTCGGCCGAATTGCCGGATCTCTTGGCAACCGGATGCGCCGAGCGTGGGCGGTGGCATGCTCCTGCCGGATTGGCGCGGCAATTGCTGGCCGACGATCCAGAAGCGGTCATCGCAGCACTCGCGGGCGCGATACGTGCCGGCGCGACCGCAGACGACCTCGGCCGCGCGCTGGCCTACGCGGCGGCGCTTCGAGTGGCCTGGTTCGGCACCGCAAACGAGCATTCGGACTGGGAGGCAGCGCATCACGCTTTCACCTATTGCAACGGGCTGCACCAGCTCCTGAAGCGCATCGCCGCCGAACAGCCGGCGGAGCTGGAGAGCCCCGAGCTTTTGCGCGGCGTTATCCACGGGGCGATGCGGCTCTATCTGATCCGTTTCCTGAACGTGCCGCCAGCGCGGCTGCCCGGCGAGGCCGACGACCGGCTCGACGATCTGCCGTGCGACGGCGAGGCATTGCGCGAGGGATTTCTCCAGGCGCTCGACCGCCAGGGATCAGTGCGCAATGCGGGCCGCCTCGTCGCCCGCTACCTGACGCTCGGCCATTCGGTCGATATGTTGATCACCACGCTGGCACAGGCGGTCCTGCGCGAGGACGCCGACTTCCACACCTACCAGATGCTCGAGGCCGGCATCAGGCAATATCGGGAGTGGGGCGAGAGCGACGAAGGACGTCACATCCTGATCGCCGTCGCCCGTTATCTGGCCGCCCACTCGCCGACCGAGCGGGCCCAGCTGCAGACGGCCATGGTAGCGCGCCGCCTCAGCCGGGGCGAGGCGCTGCACGAGACCGAGGACGGCGAGGCGACCCAGCCCTGAGGCGCCGGCCCTCACCCGCCTCAATGCGTTCGGCACCTCTCCCGCAATGCGGGCGAGGGGCTTGCAAGCCGCATTTCTCAAAGCCCCTCTCCCGCAAAGCGGGCGCAATGCGGGAGAGGGGGGACCCAGCCCGCAGGGCTGGGTGGGTGAGGGTCTCGCACCGTTAAATCTTCAGCAGCCGTTTGGCGTTGCCGTTCAGCAGCTTCTCTTTGTCCTCGGCGCACAGCGGCAGGGTTTCCGTCCACTTCGTTCCCGGCGGGTTGTCGACGAACGGGTAATCGACCGAGAACAGGATCCGATCGATCCCCATCTCCATCATGCAGCACAGCAGCGCCGGGTCGGAAAAGAAGCCGCTGGTGGTTATGTAAAAGTGCTCGCAGAAGATGTCGCGAAAGCTCTTGCCGCCTCTGCCGTCGCGCGCCAACCCCATGCTGATGCGCCAGAGATAAAAGGGCAGGCCTTCGCCCATATGGCCGAGGATGATCCTGAGACCCGGATAGGCGTCGAAGACGCCGCTCAGCACGAGACGAAGGCCTTGGGTCGCGGTCTCGACGGTGAAGCCCCAGGCAGCGCGCAGCAGCGAGGGATACTGCTCCACATAGTCTTTGTAGTAGACCTCGACGACAGCGGGATGCGGCAATGCGGGATGCATGTAGAGCGGCACGTCGAGCGCCTGCGCCCGCTCGAAGATCGGCCAGAACCGCTTGTCGTCGAGAAAGAGGCCGTTGGTAAGGCCGTTCACCAGAGCGCCCTTGAAGCCTAATCTGGTCACCGTGCGCTCGAGCTCGTCGGCCGCCGCCTTCGGATCAGGGGTCGGAATTGCAGCGAAGGCTGCGAACCGGTCGGGATGCGCGCGGACCTTCTCATGGAGCCGGTCATTGGCGCCGTGAGCCAGCCGAACGGCGGTCTCCGCGTCGAGTTTTTGCAGCCCGGGATTGGCGTGCGACAAGACCTGCAGGTCAATGCCGGCTTCGTCCATCTCCCTGAGCCGCAACTCGCCGACGTCATCGAGCCGTTGCACGATCCGCGGCGCATTGGTCGGCTCCTGACCGACGGTGTGACGCTTCACCTCCGGGTCAAAGTAATGCTCCTCCAGGGCGATAATGTAGGGTTTTGCGGGCATTGCGCTCCTCCACGGGTCGATTCGCGGATTTCTAACAGGCCGGGGTCAACCTGTCATTCGGTAGCGGAGCGCCCTACAGCCTCAGCAACCGCTTGGCGTTGCTGCTCAACATCTTTTCCTCGTCCTCGTGGCACAGCGGCAGGTTTCCGTCCACCTCGTCGCCGGCGGGTTGTCGACGAACGGGTAGTCGACAGAGAACAGGATTCGGTCGATCCCCATCTCGATCACCAGCACAACAGCGCGGGATCGGAGAAGAACCCGCTGGTGGTGACATAGAAATGTTCGCAGAAGGTGTCGCGGAACGATTTGCCGCCGTCGCTGCCGCGCAGCCGATGGCTGATGCGCCAGACATAGAAGGGCAGTCCCTCGCCTAAATGCCCGATGATGATCTTGAGGCGGGGATAGGCGTCGAACAAACCGCTCAGCACCAAGCGAATTCCTTGCGTTGCGGTCTCGACGGTGAAGCCCCATCCGGCGCGCAGTATCCCGGGGTGTTTCTCGACATAATCCTTGTAATAGGCCTCAATGACGGCCGGATGGGGGATCGCCGGGTGCATGCAGAGCGGCACGTCGAGCGCCTGCGCGCGTTCGAAGATCGGCCAGAAACGCTTGTCGTCAAGAAACAGCCCGTTGGTCAGACCGTTCACCATGGCACCCTTGAAGCCCAGCCTGGTGACCGTGCGTTCGAGCTCGTCGTCGGCGGCCCGGGGATCAGCGGTCGGCAGTGCCGCGAAGGCAGCGAACCGCTCGGGATGAGCGCGCACCGCCTCGTTGAGCCGGTCGTTGGCGCGGCGCGCCAATGGCACAGCGGTTTCCACGTCGAGCTTCTGCAGCCCCGGCATGGTATGCGACAGCACCTGCAGGTCGAGGCCGGCCTCGTCCATTTCTCTCAAGCGCAGCTCACCGAGATCATCCAGGCGCTGCACCGTCGCCGGCGCCGCGATCGCGTCCAGACCGCGGGCGTGCCGCTTGACCTCGGGATCGTAGTAATGGCTCCTCCAGAGCGATGATTTAGGGCTTGGTAGCCATCCCTGTTCCTGCATGGTCGATGGTGATTGCGGCATTCGCAGCACGGGTTTGATGGCCTGCTCGAAACTCAGCTCCCGAGATGTGCGTCGCGCCGCCGGTAGAGCTCGTCATCGGCATAGCCCATCGTGCCCGGACGGCCGCGCCCGAGCATCACCTGAAAATATACCGGCTCGAGACTGTCGTTCTGATAGCCGTGAACGACGCCCGGCGGGCAGGCAATGCATTCCCATGGCCCGAGCGTCCGGCTGACCCTCCGGCCGCCTTCGTCTTCCATAAAGACCGTCAAATATCCTTTGAGGACGAAGAAGACCTCCTCGACCTCGTGCGTATGCGGTGCGTTGCCTTGCCCCGGCGGCACATACATGACGCTGAGGGTGAAGGCACGCGCCGGGATAACTGTCGGATCGTCATGCTTGCCCGACCCGCCGGCGCCGATAAAGCGATGTCGCGCACGGCGGTAGCCGTCGATCTTCGCGTCCTCGAAGGCTTCCCAATCGCCCTTCTTGTCGCGAAAGCGTCCGATGTAGCGCTCGGCGATCTCGTCGAGCGACAGGGCGGCAATTTCGGTCGGCATCTCGTGCCGGGCTTTGGCCATCGGTTTACTCCCTGCGTTGTCTCTGAGCTTGGCGCGCGGTTTCGATCAGCTGCCAGATCCGCGGCGGCGACAGCGGCAGCTCGTGCGGCTGGACATTGAGCGATGCCAGCGCCGAGGCGACCGCGTTGGCAATTACCCCGCCTACCGGAACAATGCCGCCTTCGCCCGCCCCCTTGGCGCCGAGAGGGTTGATCGGCGAGGGGTACGTCTCGGTCACGACGGATCGGATCCGGGGGAAATCGCTGGCGGTCGGCAGCAGATAGTCGGCAAGCGAGCCGGTCAGCAGCTGCCCCTCCTCGTCATAGACGAGGTGTTCCAGCAACGTCCCGCCCAGACCTTGCACGATTGCGCCGACGATCTGGCCCTTCAATAACACCGGGTTGATGATGCGCCCGACATCCTCGACAGCGACATAATCGACGAGTTCGACATGCCCGGTCCCTGGATCGACCGCGACATGGGCGGCGTGGGCGCCATAGCTGTAGGCATGCTTGCTGTTGGCGAAGCTCTCCTCGGCAGACAGGCCCTCGGACGCGAGCTCGGCAAAGGTGACCGACTTGCCGTCGGGAGCGGCCGCAATACGGCCTTCGACGAGCTCGACCTCGCCCGCTGCGCATCCGAGGCGTCGTGCCGCGGCGGCGCGAACCATCTCTTTGAAGCTCTCGGCGGCCAACAGGATCGCCGACCCGCCCATCACGACGGCGCGCGAATGAAACGATCCAAACCCCTCGCGGACAAAGGCGGTCGAGCCGTGAAACACGCCACGGATACGATCCATCGGTATTTCCAGGGCATCGGCGGCGATCTGCGAGAACGCAGTTTCGAGACCTTGTCCGACTGCCGATGAGCCGACGAAAACCGAGACCCTCCCGTCGGCCTCGAGCACCAGCCGCGCGTTCTCCCTGGGCCCGGCGGCGCTCCCTTCGATGAAGCAGCCAATCCCCAACCCGTGATAGCGCCCGTCCACCAGCTCTCCCTGGAGCTTCGCCTGTTCCTCCCAGCCGATCTCCTCGAGGCAGCGGTCGAGGGTCAGTCGATAGTCGCCGCTGTCGAACGCGTCCTTGTGTTCATAGGGGGTGATCGTCGCGATCGCATAGGGCATTTCCGCCGAGGTCAGCAGATTGCGCCGGCGGAACTCGACGCGGTCGATGCCGAGATCGCGGGCGACCATGTCGAGGAGTCGCTCGCGAAAGAAATCCGCCTCGAACCGCCCGGGTCCTCGGTAGGTGCCGACCGGCGTCTTGTTCGTCAGCAGCACCAAAGCGTCGATATGGATGTCTGGAATGCGGTACGGACCGGACAGGAACTGGGCGATATTGCGGGCGCCGACCATCCCGTTGGTCCGGGTGTAGGCACCGACATCGACATAGACGTTACCCGTTAGAGCCAGGATCGTGCCGTCGTAGCGGCAGGCAATCTGCAGCTCGCATTCGGCCTCGCGCGCATGGTTTGCTGCAATCAAATGCTCGCGCCGGTCCTCGACCCACTTGACCGGCCGCCCGGTGAAGCGTGCAGCAAACGGAATCAGAAAATCCTCGGGGTAGAATTCGCCGCGCACGCCAAACCCGCCGCCGACATCGTTTTCGACCATGTCGATCGCGTCCTCGGCCATACCCATCTGCGACATCAGGATGCGGCGATTGAAAAACGGCACCTTGCTCGCTCCGGAGACGGTGAGCCGGCGGCGAGCGGCATCCCATTCGGCGAGTAAGCCGCGCGGCTCCATCGTGACTGCCGTATGCCGCTGCACTGCAAAGTGCTCGCGTCGGACGTAATCGGCACGACCCCAGACCAGGTCTGGATCACCCTTTGCGGCCGTGTATTTGATCGCGAGATTGGCGCCGGTCTCTTCGAAGAGAAGAGCCTCGCCAGTCGCGGCTGCGCGCCGGTCGGCCACTGCCGGCAGCCGCTCGATATCGACCCGGATCTCGGCCAATGCGTCTTCGGCGATCGCAGCGCTGTCGGCCAGGACGACGGCGATCGGCTCGCCGACATAACGGACCTTGCTTTCGGCGATGACCGGCTGGTGAAAGGGTTCGAGAACCGGTAAAGGCTGCAGCCGTATAGGGATCCTCGGCACTGGCTCGCCGATCATCGCTGCGGTGATCACAGCATGGACGCCGGGGAGCGCCAGCGCCGCAGTGGCGTCGATCGAGCGGATGCGCCCGTGCGCCAGCGAACTGCGTAGAATCGTGGCGTGGAGCAGTCCCGGGCGCGACAGATCGTCGAGGTATGTCCCCTTACCTCTGAGAAAACGCAGATCCTCGACCCGCTCGATAGGGCTGCCGATGTAGCGGTTGGCGGTCACGTCTGCCTCCAATTCGCGGCGCGTGCTTCGAGCACCGCTTCGATGATCGGGATACAGCCGGTGCCGGCGTGGCTGATTCCGCGAGCACCTCAGCGCCGGTGAAGACCGCATTGACGCCCGGCGCGGCGCCCGCCTTGCCGGTGTCGATGCCGGCGATCTCGGCATGCGCATGCAGGCTTCGCCGAATGTAGGCGTAGAGCTGTCCTGGACGATTGATATCGTCGGTGTAGTTGCCGGCACCGGTGAGAAACCGAAAGTCCTCCTTGCGCCGCACCGAAGCGCCGATGACCTCGCCGTTCATAGACCGCTCCCTCGCCTCCATCCAGGCCACAAGGATAGCTTCGCCGGGTCGCGAGCCCAAGCGACTGGACAGAGTGAAGCGACCCGTGCCATTCATTTGCCTGATAGAACATATGAGGAACATCATGGCAGCGAGTTCAAAGCTGATGATGATCGAGGCGGAGCGTCGGTTCCCGGTACGTATCCGGATCGGCCTCCCCCCGGAAGGGCTCGGGCAGCGGCTCACCGAGATGACAGCCTGGCTCGACGAAAATTGCGGCGCGAGCGGCTGGGCGATGACGCCCTCGGGGATGCGAGGCGTGCTCAACGATGCCCTGTCGATCTATTTCCTCGACGCCACGCTCGCGAGCGCGTTCGTGGCCCGCTGGTGCGCCGGCTACAAGGTCGAGAGCGCAGAGGGCGTGTTCCGGATCCGGGTTGATGAACCGACGGCGCGGACCGGGGCGAGCATGCACCGGACGCCATGAGCGGAGGACGCCCTGCCTATAGGCTGATCTTTAGGACAGTGACGTAGACGTAGGGCGGAAAACCCCCGCACGGCCGCCCGCCAGAGCTTGCCCCCGAGCGAAGGCTGGGGGCGGGTGTTCCGGGGGATTCCGCCGATTTTCCGTCACGGCTGGTCCGCCCGGGTACGATCGATCACAGACAATATTGCTTGCCGTTCGGCGCGATTGCTGCGGGGGTGGGCGTCTGTCGACCCGGTCGCATTGACGACCCGCCATCAAGAGAGACTGGCGCGAATCCATCGATGGCAGAATGCGCTGCGCTTTTCCGCCCTACGCTCCTCTTCACACAACTCGACCGACAGTCCGCCGAAGTTGGGCTAACGATGCAGCATTTTGCCCGTCACCCGCCGCCATCGATGACGTGGAGTGCAGCCCTGCCGCGCCGAACGGCCTTTGTCGATAGCCGCCGATCAAAGGTCGCTAACTGGCCCTTGTTGGCGACGGCGAGGGCCAAGAGATATGCGTCGGTGACCTGACCCGGCGTCATGATCTGATCGACGTTGACGAGGTCCGATCCGATCAGACTGAGATCGTCCTTCCAGAAGACGTGGCCGGGAAGCGCGCGCAACCCCGCGACGAACGGCGCAACCGCGGCGGGGGAGGCCGCGGAATTCGGGTATTTCGGGTGACCGACAACGCGGAAGACGCCGTTCTCGGTGAGCGGGCAGGTTGCCCATGACGCGGCTCCCGTCTCGCCAAACCAATTGTGAGCGGCGTCATGCCCGACATGGGTCGGATCGATCAGGGCGATCAGCTCGGATCGATCAGGGCGATCAGCACGTTAACGTCAAGGAGAAAGGTCACGTAAGCTCGTCGCAGAGCGCGTTGACGATCTCGGGGGTAACGATGACGCCTTTCTCGCGCACCGGAAGAAGAGGCACGCCGTTTCGTTCGGCCCCTACCACCGACGGTCGCAGAGAATGGCGCGCCAGTTCGGAGACGATCTTGCCAACGGTCTGGTTGCGCTGACGCGCAATAGCCCGGGCCGCCGTCAGAACATCGTCGTCGATGGCAATCGTTGTGCGCATCAAT
>DATEQL010000018.1:0-8040 GCA_035272665.1 Allostellaceae bacterium | reverse complement strand
TGCCGGCTTGCCGAATTGTCGCTGAACGACAGCCAGATCGACATGATCTGTGCCGCGGCACCCTATGTCATGGCCATGACCCGCCGCCTCAGGCGAGAGCGCGATTTCCGCGAGGAACCGGCCAACATCTTCCAATTCCCCAACTGATACCTGCCCCCTCCAGTTGCCGATTCTCTTCGGCTGTTGCGCTAGGAAATGCTGCACGATCTCCCAGCCGGTGGCGCGCCAGACCCCGGTAGGCGAGCAGATGTATTCGAGCGCGGCATCCAGGGCACCAATCCGATGCGGCTGGCCGTTGACAATGGGGTGGACCGCGATCGCCATGACGGCCTCAATCCTCAGCACGGATTGCAGCCGACATGATCGTCTGCGAGGGCCGCCCATCCGAGAAGACCGGCGCATCGAGATCGGTAAGGAGGCCCCGGTCGAGGGCTATGCCGACGAGCAGCGATGTCATGTTATTGCTGATCGAACGGATGTCGCGCTTCGTCGCTGCGTCACAACTCACATCGATACTCAACCGCCAATCCCTGCCGGTAAAATAATGTTCATAGACCGGTCGTCCGCGGCGGGCGATGACGACCCCATGAGCGTTCGCTTCTTTCAAGGCTTCGAGGCGCGGACCAATACCGCAGATCAATGCGGGATCAAGACCCTCCTCCTCCGGCGCGGCTACAACCGTCGTGGAAATCGGTCGGCTTCGGACAATCCGCCGCCATCGCCGCCACCGCGACCAGCACGAAGACAAGCCCAAAGACCAGTACGCCGATCTGCCGCATGCTCATGCTCCCGGTTCATTGGCTCCGTGCTTGCCCGTACTGCCCACGTCGCTGCTCAGTCCGGCCGTTCGCTGCGGCAGTGGGCAAGGGGTCAATTCGAACCTAAACGGAAGTTCAACGCCGAGCATCGTAAGGCATGAGTAGACCGGGCGCGGTAGCGATCCACTCGACCGTTGCGCCATGCGGATCACTCCAAGCCACCGGAAATCCGTTCACCGACATCAGGAACGCTCCTTTCGGTGCCTTCCGGCCGACGCGCCGGGCGATGTCCGGAAACACCTGCGGCGCTTCGTTCGCGATCCAATAATCGCAGAGCGAGCCGACCGATCGTGCGAACTCCTCCCGTTCCGACGCCGAGGAGATGTAGGCCAGTACAGCCGTATGGAAGACGACGAGGGTAGCGTCCTTCGGCGCCTTTCGGGCGAGCGCTGCTAGGTCTGTACGCAGGTCCCCTTTCACCAGCCGGGGCTTCTGCTCGGCGGCAATCTTCATCGCCGCGCGCAGTCTTGCCAGCCTATCCGTCTGCTCCGGCCACACCAGCGCTTCCAGCCGCAGTCACGACCTTTTGCATAAGGACATTGCTCACCATAAAGGCTGACATTCTTTCTTTCCTTCAGTAGGGAGGACGCTTTCTATGCCTGGACCTCGACGCACGCTTGGCGCATTGGGGCGAGACACGATCAGAGGGAGATCTCGAAGCCTTCGGCGGCGATCTCGTCGATGAAATCGCGTGCACCGCGGATATCGACGCAGAGAGCGCCGCCGAGCCATTGCCAGGGCTCGGACACGACGTTCTCGTCGATCCACGTGCGGGCGGCTTCGCTGACCGGCTTGATCGAGATGATCGAGCCGTGGTCGGCAATCTGGAAATCGCTCATTGTGGGGTTTCCAATCAGGCGGAGTGCCACGACTCCTCGACCCCGGCGCGCACGAGGGGCACGTCAGGGCGAGGTCCAGGTCAAGCTGTCGGTGTGAGGGAAGGGTTAGGCTTCAGCAGCCCGCCGGAAACACGCTCGATCTCCAAGCGACTATGGGCGTTGGAAATCGACTAGGCGTGGGCAGCTGGGGTGGTGCTGGTCGTCAGTACTCGCTGGCGAGCATCACCGTCATGACCCGCTCGGTCACGGTCGGATCACTTGGATCCGGTGAGTGGTAGGCGAGGTTACGGTCGTAGTAATCGATCTTGAACATCATCCGGTTGCTGTCGACGGTCAGGATCGCGCAGTCGTGCTCGCCGTACGGGTCATTGTCCGTGGTGAAAGTGTCGAACGCCGCGACCGCAGCCAGCACGCGTGCAACGCCCTCAGCGCCAAGCGCCTGGATCCCGGAAGTGATCATGATCCGGCCACCCCGGCCGAACCGGCGGAGCTCGTCATTCAGCGCGCAGATCCGGGTTGAACCTTGATTCGATTTACCGGTCATCAGACCTCCGCCTTCTTTGGTGTTGCAGCGACACCTCCGTCGACAACCGCAGAAAGCTTGTCGAAGGCGGACGGCCTGACGAGCCGAACAAAGCCGTTGCCGCGGGCGAACACGTTTCCGTCCGGTAGCGCTTGTGCGAGGGCGCGGCCGGCCTCGTCCGTGATCCGTGCTGTACGGAACCCCAGCAGCGCGGCCGCTTTGGTGGCGAGTTCGGCATCTTTTTCGGCGAAGCGCGAGGCGCGCGGCTTGCCCTCGCCATCGATGCCGAAGACGACGAGAATTGGCATTGGTTCAGTCATCTTGCAGATCCCTTTTTGGTTTTAGCGGCACCCGATCGCATAGTCGAAAAACCGGGCATTCGCTCCGGGTGCAGCGCTTGCGATCATCGATCTGCCGCCCATTGCACTCGTCGAGCCCGCCCTCTGCACAGAAAGCCCAGACCGCGTGCTGCACGAACCGGGGAAAGTTGGCGGGGAAGGCCGGGTTGAAGCGGCGGGCATCGATGTTACCGGCGATCCGTTCGAGGATTTCGGAGCAGCCGGCGGGCGCGTAGCAGGCGGTCCCATAAGCGTGATCCTTGCCGAGCCGCCGCAGGATGCCGGTCCGATGCAGGAAATTGTGCACCAGGGTGTCGACGGCGATCATGACTACGCCGGCTTCGATCCAGAGGACGCGCTGCGCGTCCCCCGCCAGGAGGAAACCGGCGAGCGCCATCGACACCACCTTGTTCGAGACGCCGTAGGCGTGGGCGAGCGGCTCGACGACAGCCTGTCTCAGCCGTGCCGCTCGATCGGGCGCCGAAGCAAGGTCGGCATCGCCGAGCCGCTGGTCGATCCAGCCGACGAAATCGCCGTTGGCGACATCGCGCATGAACAGGAACAGGCTGTATGCCGCCTGGTTGAGCCGGCCGTTGCGCAAATCGTGGGTCGGCAGCGGGCAACCCGAAAAATGGTCCGGTTCAGCGCAGCACCGCTCGACCTTTTGATACCCACAACGGTCGAAGTGCCAGTAGCTCTGCAGCTTCGGACATGACGGGCGGGCCTCGATCAGCGCTGCGATCTCGCTCCACCGCACCCGGCCATGTCGCTCCATGTACCCGTGAGCGACATAGTCGCCGATGCCCTGATAGCTCACCTCCTCGAGCAGCCAATCGAACAGCACCGGGGTGTCGCGGCGACGAATGGCCGCGCGAACACCGTGCCTGGCCAAGTCGCGGATGAGCCTGTCGATCAGGCGACGGTCGCCGGCGATCCGGCAGATCCGCCGGACGAGCCGGGTCGCTCGATCGAGCTCGCTGGGTTTGGATTTATCGCTCAAGCGCCGGGCTCCTCCGTTAGCCACCGGCGGCATTCGGCGAGCAACTGGCCGTAGTCGTTGATGTGGCAGCTAACTGCTCTGCATACCCAGGCGAGTTGCGTGACCATCAACCGCACGGCGGGGTCTGTCGCCGTCGATCCCCCTTCGCGGCGTACTTCGGCGCAGGCCGCGACAATCGCGTGAGCGATGCCGCTCGGGTTCGAGGCGCCGGGGTCGACAATCTGCAGCGCCTCGCGGAACCGGTTTGGACTTGCCGGCTTTAGGATTTGGACCTCACCCGTTAGAGCGCCCGCAATGTGATCGTCCCCTGCCACCCCAAGGCTGAGGGTCAGCCGGTCGGCGGCATACTCGATCGGCTGCGCCGACCCGGCGTCGCGCCAAGCCGCCCAAACCACGTCGAACGGCCGGTAGTCGACGTGAACGGTGACCGGCTTCCCGGTTTCGGCGTCGATGCCAATCAGGCTCATGATGGTGCCGAAGTCGATCACGCGATCGACCCGGATGCAGAAAGGCTTCATGGGATCTCCATGGTTGGGGGGACATGAAAAGAGCGCCGCGAGCTGGGCACGCGACGCCCGGATGACGCCCGCCGGAGCGAGCGCCGAACCTTAATGATGCATTTGCAGTAGAGTCGTAGCCGGACAGGTCGGCTGTCGTCAGGCCCCCGGCTTCAACGGGACCAGATCAAGGTGGGCGACGGAAGTCGTCAATCGTCGCACCAGTCGAGAACGCGCTCCTTCGGGTAGTCGCCGAAGAACCGGATGCCGACCGCGGCAAACGCCTCCAGAATGTGCCGTTCGGCGGCGGGCTCGAGGTGCGCATTGGCCGGGCCGCGGTAGGAGTCGATGCGCCAGCCACCGAGCAGCGCATCAAAGACAACGGAGACGACGGCTGGGCCATAACGACCGCTGACTCGGTAATAGCAGCACTGCCCCAGAACCGCGGAGAGCGAGCGGTCGTCGCCGAACAGGCAGTTCTGCAACTCAACGCCGGTCGCGTGGATCGCCGCTACCGTCCGCAGTGGCGCAATGGTCTCCGTGCCGTCCCATGGGGGCGGTGGCAGGTCGGCATGCCGGAGCACCGTTCGAAGCCAGGTTGATAAGCCCTCAGCCCGTCCGAGCTCGCGGAGAATGGTTACCAGGCCGATGTCGTCGAGGTCGGGCCGGTGCCGGCGCACGACCGCCATGACATAGTCAAAAAGCTCCGCACCAATCTTTGAAACTGTCTGAAGCGAGGCTGCGGCGAGAACCGGCTCATCGAAATGCGCGATCAGATCGAGTTCCTCGGACGAGATCTTTGAGCATCGGTGCAGCAGGTGCCGCAGTTGCGGGTCGAACCAGGCTGCCACCAGGTCGTCGTATTGGCGGCGCAGCAGAACGCGGCCCGGCAGCCGTTTCAGAAAGCTCAGCTTGCCGAACCCTATTCCCCATAGCTCGCCGAGAACCACCGGGCGCGGACGCGAGAAGATGTCCGCCGACAGCTGCCATAGCACCCGTTCGGATCGGTCTTGATGCGCCTCCCACTCGCGGACTGCCAGCGCGACGAAGTGTTTGGTTGCTGCGTTCGCCTGCAAAAAATCGAGGGCGGCTGCCGGCCGATAACGGACCATCTGCTCGATTGCCGGATGAGCCCAGCGGTACGCATTGGCGGCGACCGTCGGTTTCGTCATGGTTGCGCGGACTCCTCAGGGGGCTCGGATCATTGGTATTGTTTGGGAATGTTGAGACGCGGCCCACATCGGGGCGGGTCTTCCCAGAGGAAGCTGCCTGAGCTGAATGTCGCCGCGCTCTATTTGCTCGATGAGCCCTTCCGGGATCTCTCGAGCGGCGTTGATCGTCGTGGCGCCGGAGCCGTCTCCGTCCTCCTCAGCGCTCTCCCAATCGTCGTCCTCTACCGCCTTGTCGCAGGCGGTTTTGACGTCGGGCGCGTCGATGATGAGGCGCTGGTAGATCGGCAGCAGGTATTGGCGTTCGATGACGAACTTGGGCATTGGGATTTCTCCTGTTTGATACCTTCAAAGCCACGAGAGCCCCGTCAACTGCTGTTGAAGGGGCGGGCTAAAGAAAGTTCGATAGATAGCGGGTCCGGGTACTTCATTTCGACGGTCGAGACGTTGTCGAGTACCGACTGGACGAGTGACACGAGCAAATCCGACCGGGATCCTGCTTCTCCGCCAGCCAGGCCAGTCGCCTGACGTCGCTCAGGGTCATGTTCTGGGTGGCGGTGGCGCCGCCGCTACGAGGTCCGCTCGGTATTTGGTGACCGGGGTCACACGTCCATAGACGGTGACATAGGGCGCAGCACCGAGCTGTTCCGCGCCGGGACCGTTTCGATAGATATCAGCGCCGCAGCGGGCTTGGTGGTGGGAGGCACTGTCTCTGCGGTAGGGGTTGCCAACTTCGAAGGTGTATTTCATCGGGGTCTTCACTCGTCAGTCTTCCATGGGCATGGGGCCGACGTCACCGCGATTTGGCGGTAGCTTTGGCCTCGGGAGGTAGTTCCGGATGGCCCCACTCTGGCGCACGCGGCCGTTGACCAACCGAGGGTCAGCCCCAGCGATCCACAATGCCGGTCGGACCGAATGGCGCGAGGCAATCGGCTTCTGCCTATTGTCGCCAACCTTTAGGCGAACAGGCGACCTGGCGTGGCGGGTTAGTGCATTTCCAGGCGCTGGGCGCTATAGCAGGTTGACAAGCCGACGCTTGGCGCGCGTGTCACCGTCGATATAGGCTTGAGTGTGCTCGATCGAACGGTGGCCGGCCAACTGCTGAACATCGCGCAGGCTGCCGCCCGCCTTGAACACCAGCCGGGCGGCATTGGTGATGAAGGTGCGGCGCCCCGAATGCGACGTGCAGCCCTCGAAACCAAGGTCCCGATAAAGCCGGGCGAACCAGTTGACGACGCTGCTCGGACGCAGCGCCTGGCCGCGCTCGGACCAGATGACGGGTCCGCGTCCGCCAACCTGCTTTTGAAGCCGCCGCAGCGGCCGTTTCAGGTCGGGATGTAGCGGGATCGTCCGGCCGCTTCGTTTCTTTGCCGCGGTGTCGTGAAGCTCGATATGGCTCGCGATGCGGCCCCCAGCGTCGACCACCATTGGCCATGTCAGCTTGGCGATCTCGCCGGCGCGCAGGCCGGCCTTGACC
Source organism: Allostellaceae bacterium (assembly GCA_035272665.1). Lineage (GTDB taxonomy): Bacteria > Pseudomonadota > Alphaproteobacteria > ATCC43930 > CGMCC-115725 > AP-15. Next base: position 1,379 of record DATEQL010000018.1, on the reverse strand, counting down.
GACAGCAGGACCATGGCGCGATCGCGCTCGGGATATCGGCTGTGAGCGGCTCGTCGCAAGGCCGCCGTCAGCTGCTGTTTCGTGAGTGTTTTGGCGTGCTTGCCTGCCATCTTCAGCCTTAACAAGGCGATGTCTCTCAACATCGTCATTTTAACACAGGTTGTATAGATTGTCAAGCCTCTAATTTCAGGCCGCCAGGCGCCACGGCTAAGCACGCGCGGACCGCCAACGCACTCATGATCTGGTCCCAGACGCCCGTCCGCCGCCAGCGAACGAAGGGCGGACATCATCACAACCGCAGCTGCTAACCCAAATGCGATCTTCAGCAGACCACTTTCACTCACACGCTGCGTTCCAGATCGCCACGAACCGCGACGCATAGGAGGACTTCAAGAGGACGCCGCCGCGGCCGATCCCGCGACACGGCGCGGCCTGGCGTCATTGGTCTTGACGCAGATAGGCCGCCAACTGGCGCGACTAGAGTGAGGCGCCTCCGTCGATTGCGACCTCAGCGCCGGTGATGTAACCGCTTTCATCAGACAGCAGGAACAATACAAGCGCCGCGACCTCCTCCGCCGTTCCCATGCGTTTCATTGGGACTAACTGCAGCCGATGCCGGTTCTGTTCGGGAGTGCGGACGTTCAGCATCTCCGTATCAATCGGACCAGGGTGCACCGAGTTCACGCGGATTTTGCGCGGTGCCAGATCGATTGCTGCCGCCTTGGTCATACCCCTCAACGCCCATTTGGTAGCGCTGTATGCGAGTGCGCCTGGGGATCCGCGGAGACCAGCAACGGATGATATATTGGCGATTGAGCCGCCGCCCGACTGCTCCATCAATGGCACTACGGTCTTCATGCCGAGGAAGCAGCCGAGCTGATTGACGCGTGTGTGACGCTCGAATAGCTCGGTCTCGGTCTCCATCAATGTCCGCGGCTGGTAGATGCCGGCGTTATTTACCAGACCGTGTAGCCCGCCCAACTTCTCAGCCGCATTTACCGCCGTTTCCCAATCCCTTTCCTGCGTCACATCGTGCCGCACGAACGTTGCCGCATGGCCAAGTTCGGATGCAAGCTGGCGGCCCTCTGGCTCGAGCACATCGCCAATAATGACCCGCGCTCCTTCGGTGACGAACAAGCGAGCCTCGGCTGCGCCCTGTCCGCGTGCTCCTCCACTGATGAGTATCACTTTTCCTTTGAGGCGATCCATTTGTCCTCCATTTGCTTAAAGATCAGTGGTATTCAGGGTTGCGTATCATGCGATGCTTTCGGCGACCAGGCTAGTGGATAGCTTCTAACGCTTGTCTCCCGCGTTGGACAGCGGCGAGGATGGCGTCGGCGGATTTGGTCCAGACGAAGGGCTTGGGCTTGTCGTTGGCA
>DATEQL010000017.1:0-3461 GCA_035272665.1 Allostellaceae bacterium | reverse complement strand
CGCGACCGCCTCATCCTCGCCTACGCGGCCGAGAGCGGGGCGGTGAAGGTGATACGCTGCTAAAGCGGTGCCCGGCGCGACGACCAAGGCCTCGCAGGTGTGGATTCATGACACCGAACGGAAGCTTGCTTGACAACTATCAATAGTCTTTTCAAGATATAAAAATATCATACCGTGCACCTCTAAGGGCGATGCCAGTCGTTACGAGCATCGTCGAGTCGAGCACAGCCGGCAGGATTCGCGAAGGCGCGCAATCTCAGGGGATAGATCATGTGCTGCCAAGGGCTTCCGCTCGCCATCGTCGCCTTGTCGGCTCTGGCCGGATGCCAGCCCTTCGGACCGGCGTCGATCGAGCAGAGCCGGCTCAATTACAACGAGGTGATCCATTCTCCGAGGAATCCCCGGTCATCCGGGGAATGTCGGCTGAATGGTTCGTAAGACGGACATGGAGGCGAGCCAATGTCGCGCTTGGTGTTAGCGATTAAGCCGAAAATGGCAATCCTTGCGGGAGCGGTTCTCTTGACGGCTTGCCAATTTTTCGGCCCCGACTCTATCGAGCGTGGCCGACCTGATTACAACAGTGCGATCCAAACTACCTCAGCGCAAATGGTGCTTGCGAACATCGTGCGCGTCCATGACGGTAAAATGCCCCTGGTGATGGACGTAACCCAGATAAATGCCGCACTCATCGTTCAGGGCACCCTCTCGCCACAGCTGTCGGGAATCGGCACAGTCATGGCTCTAGCGAGCGCCGGCTCAGCAGTAACCACGGGGATCACGCCGAGCACCGGGGCCACGAGCGGGGCACTTTCTTCGAAAGTTGTTTCAAACAAATCTGGGACCGTCGGCGGGTCGCTCGAATATCAAGAGAGTCCCACAATCACTTATACGCCGCTTTCCGGCCAACCGTTGATCGCGCAGCTTTCGACGCCAATTACCGTCGATACTCTCGCAGCCTTACCGGATTCGAATTGGCCCCTTTCGGCGCTAACGACCTTATCAGTGAACTATATTACGCCGAATTACACGGATAAGGATCTTGCGATGAACGCCCTCTCTGAACTGGATTTCGATGGGGTATTAACGGAAGCGTCTGTGACATCCGATCTAAGCTCGCCGCCAGACTCAAAAGATAAGAAAGAAAAGAATGTTGGCCAATCCCCATCCCTTAGCCCAGCGCTTCAAAAAAATCCCGGAGGTACGCCGAATGACGCTCTGGTTTTTTACCTAGACCGAAGTTTTCATTTGCGAAGCGTGTAAGGGGTTGATCCGATTCGGCGATTTTACGATCGGGCTTTTTCGTTACTGGACACGAGCCGGATCGAGATCGAGCAGCCTGAAGGCGGTCTCCTGGAGCGGGGTTGGTGTGGCGTAGAGGGTGAAGCGGTGCTTCGAGTGGGTTGGCACGCGCATGGAATTGCGCGTCAAGGTGCCGAGGTGCGCGACAAGGCCATCAAAGCTCATGACCCTCTCGCCGTCGGCCGAGCGCTTGGTCGCCTTCTTGGCCTTCACGGCGTCCGATGGTTCGGTCGTTGCGACGGGCGAGGCCCTTTCCGCCCGCGCGGCCTCGAGGTCGGTGTCGTGGAACAGAAGCGGCGCCAGGGCGTCCCGCAGGTGCCATTCGACGTGATAGGCGAGCATGCACAGGAAGACGTGGGCGCGCACCCGTTGCGCTGTCCAGTGGCGGATCGGCCGGATTTCGAGATCGACGGTCTTCAGCGAGCGGAAGGCGCGCTCGACCCGCGACAAGTCCTTGTAGGCCTGCACCGTTTCCCTCGCGTCAAGATGCTCGGCCGGCATGCTGGTGCGGATGACATAGATGCCATCAAGGCGCGCCTCTTCCTTGATCCGTTCGGCCCGCCGCTGGAACGAGAGATAACCGTCGCGGATGTCGAGGGCGAAGTGCTTGGCCATTTTCCGTTTGTCGATGACGACACCGACCGCCACGCCGATCTCGGCGGCGCTCTTGAGACGAGCGTTCCTGCGGCGGACCTGCTCCTGGATGCGGGTGAGATCCCGTTCGGTCGCGGCCAACAGCTCCTCGCGCTTGCGCGCGCGTTCAGCGGCAAGATCGCGGTTGCGGCAGACGATCAGCCGTTCTCCCGGAAACAGCTCGGGGGCGCTGATCTCGGCGAGGTCGCGGTCATCGAACAGCGACAACTGCAACGGCCCCTTCTCCGCCGCCAGCGCCTTTATGGCCGGCGCGCGCAGGCAGCTGATCCAATCCATGCCCGCCGGCTTGAGATCGTCGCGGATGCGGGCCGAGGTGATCATCCCCCGATCCCCGACCAGCACCAGCCGGCTGATCCCGAAGCGATCCTTCACCTTCTCGACCTGCGCACCGAGTGTCGATGGATCGGCCGTGTTGCCGTCGAACACCTCGACGGCGATCGGCAACCCCTCGCGCGTGCACAGAAGCCCATAGACGATCTGCGGCCGGTCGTCCCGGTGATCGCGGCTGTGGCCGTACTGCGCCAAGGGACAGCAGCGGCCCTCAAAATAGGATGAGCTCACGTCGTAGAGCACCAGCACCCCGTCCTCAAGATGGCGCCGCGCCAGGCCGTTCTCGATCCGCACCTGGCGCTCCAGAAGCCAATCGAGCGCCTCGTACGCCTCGCGCTCCTTCACCCGGCCCAGACGCAGAACCGCGCCCAGGCTCGAGGCCGCCGTTTCCTCATCCACCGCGCGCACGAACCCGAGCTTCGAGCGCGCCGCGATCAGCCGGTCGGCCATCATGGCGACGATCAGATCGCAATGACGCCGCGAGGCCGCGTCCTTCGTCGTGCTCAAAATCAGCCGATCGAGCGCAAGCTTCCGCATCATGCCAAGAGCCGCCGCAACGTGGCCGTGCGGCAAGGCGCGCTCGATCTCAAGCTCCCCCGGCCCCGTACCGATCGCCGTCCCGCCCTTGAGCAAGGCTTTCAGGCCATCGATCACATCCCGCGGCAGCTTGCTGAGGTTCGCCAGAGTCCGCTTCTGCGAGCGGCCCTGCTCGTCGCGATAGCTCTCCCTCAGCAGCACCGCCGGCGGCGAGCCTCGATTGGGAACCGCTTCGATGAACATCCCGCCATCGAATCACATCGAAAGCGATTTGGGAATCCCTAACATGGACACAGGAAAAAATATTTATCGACCCAAACCCGCACAAACCCTCGACTTTCAATGCACGCCGAGTGAAAACTTCGGACTAGACGAGCATTCCCGTGCCCGTCGAGGCGCTTCCGGAAAACCGCGCATAAAAATCCCATGATGCCGGCGATACCGGCTTTTTCGGCTTTTTTATGAAGTGCGGGCGACAGTCGTCTCGAATTTTTATGCGCGCCAGGCCTAATCTTCGTCGAGATGGACGAGGATCTGGGGGCGGGAGGCGGCCATGCACGGCACATCGGATATGCACTATCGGAGCGCTGCGCATGGCTCCTTCGCACGCGACGACCGTCGCGGGGCGAGTGCTCTTTTCG
>DATEQL010000016.1:0-7030 GCA_035272665.1 Allostellaceae bacterium | reverse complement strand
TCTTCGATCCGATCCCGCGCGTAGACGGAATCGAGCCGTCGGACGACCCGCTGCTCGAGCTGCGCGCAGCGGTTTATTTGCTGAGCGGACGCCGGCGCCGGCAAGCTCCCGAACAGTAGGCGCGCCTGGAAGGTGCAGGGGTGCAGGGGCTGGCCCCTGCCCACTGGATGACCTCCGCAAAAAAGCGTAAGAGACTAAGCGCCATGTCTTTAAGAGCTAAATGCGCTATCGCCGGGCTCGGCCAGACCCGGATGGGTAAAAACTTCGATCATCCCGGACCGATCGGCTTCGCTGCCGAGGCCGTCAATCTCGCCCTCGACGACGCCGGCCTCCAACGCGCCGACCTCGACGGCCTGCTCGTCAACCCCGGAATCACCTGGTTGAACAATCCGATGGCTTCGTCGTCGCTCCAGCATGCGATGGGCCTGGGCGATTTGCGCCTGACCGCGACGATGAACCTCGGTGGCGCGACTGGCGCCGCGATGATCATGCATGCCGCGCAGGCCATTGACGCCGGCATGGCCGAAGTCGTCGCGTGCGTATTCGCCGACGCTCCCCTGCGTCCGCCCTCGCCCAACAAGGGCGATGGTGGCGGCTCGGCCGCTTTCTACGGCTTCGCCCAGGGTCTCGACGCGCACTACGGCCTGTTCGGCGTCAACGCCCACTATGCCTTCGTCGCCCAGCGCCATATGTATCGCTACGGGACCACCAACGATCATCTCGGCGCGGTCGCGGTATCCGAGCGCAATTGGGCCAACCTGAATCCCGCCGCTCAGTTTTGCGACACTCCCATGTCGATGGCCGACTATCATGCCTCGCGATGGGTGGTCGAGCCGTTCCATCTGTTCGATTGCTGCCTGGTTTCCAACGGCGGTCTGGCGGTTATCGTAACCTCGGCTGAGCGCGCGAAGAATTTGAAGCGCCCGCCCGTCTACATATTAGGGATGGGGCAGGGTCATCCCGGCCGCGATCCGCTCGAAACGCTGCTCTCCGGTGCGCCGATCGCCAAAGATACCGCCTTCAAGATGGCGGGAATCAAGCTCGCCGACGTCAATTTTTGCGAATTGTACGACTGCTACACGTTCACGGTGCTGGTCACGCTCGAGGATTACGGCTTTTGCAAAAAAGGCGAGGGCGGCCCGTTCGTTGCCAACGGCGCCATCGGCCCCGGCGGCTCACTCCCCGTCAATACCGGCGGCGGTCAGCTCAGCTCATTCTATATGTGGGGGATGACTCCGGTCGCAGAGGCAATCGTGCAGGTGCGTGGTGATGGGGGCCGGCGCCAAGTGCCGAAACACGACGTTGGACTCGTTTCCGGCAACGGCGGTATCCTTGCTACACATTCCACCCTGGTACTGGGATCGCAGCCATAACATTAGCCGCGAATCGCGCTGTCATTGCTTGTGGTGTGACGTAGCGTGTTTCAATCATTCCAAACGCCCATTCGTCTAAACTATATATAAGCAAACTTGCGATGCCAGAATTCAGCAAACCCATCCCCGCCGTCACCCCCGAGATGCGCGAGTTTTTCGACGGCGCGCGCGCCGGACGCCTGATGGTCCAAAAATGCGACGGCTGCGGGACGCTGCGGTTCCCCGCCCACGATCTTTGCACCAGGTGCAACTCGACCGCCTCGCGATGGGTCCCGGTCAGCGGACGCGGTGAAATCTTCAGCTTCAATATCATGCATCAGGTCTATCACCCGGGCTTCGCCGGCATCGTTCCCTACGCCGTCGTCGTGGTCGAGCTCGAGGAGGGATGCAAATTCGTGTCGAACCTGCTCGGCGTCAAGCCGCATGACATCAAGTGCGGGATGCCGGTCGAGGTGACGTTCGAAAAGCTCAGCGATGAAGTGTCGATGCCTAAATTCCGGCTCCGCGCCGCGAAATAATCCGGCCCGGCTGAATTCATCAAGGAATCAACAAGTTGCCGCTCGATCAAAAATATTTCCAGCGTCTCATCGAGAGCTCGCCGGACATCATAATTGCCGTCGATAAAGACGGCACCGTGAACTATTACAACGAAGGCGCGCGTACCAGCCTCGGCTACAGCTCGCAGGAGATCATCGGCGAGAACTGCACCCGCATCTATCCGTCGATCGACGAAGCGCGCCGGGTGATGAAGGCGCTGCGCGAGTCCACCGACGCGGGCCGAATCGCCGGCTTCGAGACCGAGTTCCGCAACAAGGCCGGCGAACTCATCCCGGTCATGATCTCCGGCGCGCTCATCTACGACGCCGATGGCCTTGAAGTCGGTACGATCGGCTTCGCCCGCGACATTCGGCGCCTGCGCCATGCGCAGCAACTCGCAACCGCCGGCGAAATCGCGGTCAGCCTCGCCCACGAGATCAACAATCCGCTCGAATCGATCACCAACAATATCGAACTGCTCTCGCAATGCCTCGAGACCCGGCTCACCGACTCTGAAAAAGTTGTCGAGAACGAGCGCCTCAACTCGATTCGAAATTCCATCGAACGCGTGCAGGCCATCGTGCGCCGCCTCGACGAGATGACCCGCAAGGGCGAGTACGAGACCCGCGACTACCTGGCCGGCAAGCGGATGGCCGATCTTGCCCCGCGCGAAGACGGCAAAGGAGAGACCCACCCCGATGACGCGCCGCATCTCATCGAACAATCTCCGCTCAGAGGGATGTCGGTGCTGGTGCTCGACGACGATAGCGCCGTCGTCAATTCGCTCGCCGACCTGCTGCGCGCCGAAAAATGCATCGTCCATTGCGCCACGCGTCCGTCGGCCGCCTTTGGAATCCTGCGCAACGTCAAGCTCGACGTGATTATCTCCGACGTCGTGATGCCCGAGATGGACGGCTACGATTTCTATCTCAAGGTCAAGGAAGAGATGCCGCAGTTGCCGGTAATCCTCATGACCGCCTACTACTACGACAAGGATCACATCCTCAAGCGCTCGCGCCTGCGCGGTCTTGAGGGCGCGCTGTTCAAGAAGCCGGTCAATCCCGGCAAGTTGCGCGCGATGCTCCTGCAGTTGCGCCAGAAGGCGGCTCAGGAGAAAGCGCAGGCGAAAGCCGCATCGGTCGCTGCCAAGGCCGCCGCCGCATCCGAGCCCGCCGCCACCCCCAAGCCCATCCCCCAATCCTGATCTTTACCTCTGCCCCAGGTGGATGGACGGGCTTCCATCCCGCGTCACTGCGCGAGCGTAATCCCGAACGGACCGCTGCTGGCATTATGCGGACTCTCGGTCGACACCGATGCGACGAAGCACGGAGCCCCCGCGCCGATACACGCGGGACTCAGCGAGAACTGGCTTACCGTTCCTGCATTTTGATTGGTGGCGTAAAGAAACAGATTCTGCGGATCGACAACCAGCCCGGTCGGCGCACTTAAGTCGCCAGTTCCAAACTGGACCGGCGACGACGGAAAGCCGGGACTCGGAATCTGGAACGACCACATCGTCGCGGTGCCCTGATTCGCGGTGAAAATAAAATTGGCCGAGCTGGCGGCTGCATATCCGATTCCGACCGGCTTGTTACCCGTCGTAGTTGACGGTACCAGCGAGCCGAACGACAACACACCCCCGCTGACTCCCAAAACCGCCACCACGCCGGCATTGAGATCGGTGACGTATATAAACGTGCCGGCGGGATCGATCGCAATGAAGCCCGGGGTGCCGCCAGGCGAGCCGAGATCGAAAACTGGCAATCCTATCTGGCTGAGCGCGCCGCTGCCGTTGATCCCGAACGAATAGATCAACTCCGCCCCGTTGTCCGCGACGTAAACGAACGAGCCAGTTGAATCGGCTGCGATTCCAAATGGGTTCACGAGTCCGATCACCTTGCTTTGCTGCGTGAGCTGGCCGGTGGTGGCGTCGATTGCGTAGGTCGTGATCGTGCCGTTCGCGAATCCTGTCACGAACAAAAAAGTTCCGGCCGGGTTGACCGCAATTTGATCCGGTCCGCTCCCAGCGCCGTTGCTAATCGAGGGCGTGGGCAGCGCTGTCGGAATTCCCTTGGTCGAGGCGATCGAGTACTCGTAGATATTGTCGTCTGCTATGTTTGCGACGTACAGAAAGCTGCCGTTGGGCGACGCGACCACGCCTCGCGGCCCTTTTTTCACGCCCGCAGTCACCTGCCCGGTATGCTTGAGCGCGCCGGTCGTAATGTTGCGGGTGAACGACGACACCTTGCCGTCGTTGTAGTTGGTCACGAACGCGAGCGTTCCCGCAGTACTCGTCGGAGTCGCCGTCGGAGAGGTAGAACTGCTGCTGGTGGCATACGTTAGCAGTCCGGAGCTGCCGCACGACAATGTGTTCAGCGTCGCCGCGATAATCACCACGGCCGGGATCAGCCGGACGATGTTCTTAAGCGCAGTTCGCCTCGCCAGCGCAGATCGCGTCGATAGCAGGATGTCTTGCTTGGTCGCCATGCGAGCCCCTTCCCGGCGTGATCCGGTCGAAGATACACCAATCGTGTCCTGAATATCATAAATAATACGCGGCATCGAACCGAAGGGTTTCGCGATGCGCCAGCCCTCGCTCTTAACATTGGGTGCAGGGGTCACCCCTGCTCAGGATTTGACTTTTTGATTAGCGGCACCCGGCCAATCAGTCGACAAGTCAGCCTGAACCGGCCCGGCTTGTGGCATGGTGAATTCTTAACACTTCAGGCGTTTTCCGCGCTCAGCGCCGCGTTTCTGCCTTGATCTACACCCGCCGCTTTGTTAGCCCCGGCATCAATAAGGCTCAATAAGCCTCAATCAGGCGATTTGAAGGGGAGCGCGCTATGACTCGACGGCTGAATCGGTTTCACCGACCTTCACTGGATTTCCGTCGCTGGCTTTCAACCGTGGCGAGCCTCAAGCTTGCGACCGCCCGCGCCGGAAGATTCGCCGCGATCGTGCTCACCGCGACAGCGACTCTGCTGCTGGCAGGGATCGGAACTGCGCCTGCGCACGCCGCGACAAGGTTGACCATTAGCCCGCTGGTCCTTGTGTTCCCGCAGCAGGAAGTGGGGACAACCTCCACCGCCAAAAACGTAACCCTGACCAATCCGAACGCCTCGGCGCTGCAGATTAACACCGTCACGCCTTCCGGAGATTTCAGCCTCTCGAGCGATGGATGCACCGGCACTCTGCTCGCGCCCGCCGCAAACTGCATCGTCAGCGTGGTCTTCACTCCAAGCCAGACCGGTACCCGCACGGGAACCCTGACGATCGCCGACGGCGCCTTCAACAGCCCGCAGTCGGTGAGCCTTTCGGGCAAGGGCATCCTCTTAAGGCCGACTTTTTCTCCCACTCACCTGAGCTTCGGTCTACAGCCGCTTGACGTTCCCACCGCCGCCCAAACCATCACCTTGACCAACCCCAACCTGGTTCCACTGAGCGTGACCAGCGTCGTTCCATCGGGCGACTTTACCCTGACCAATGACAACTGCAGCGGAACACTGGTCGCCGCCGCCGGCACTTGCACCTTCGGCGTGATTTTCACTCCTTCTCAAACCGGGGTGCGAGAAAGCAAGATCATCGTCACCGACAACGCGTACATACCTACGCAATCGATCACGGCGGTCGGCGTCGGCATCATCGTGACTCCCACCGTCTCGCCGGCCTCGCTGTCGTTCGGCAGGGTCCACATCGGTACTATTTCAGCGCCGCAGACCGTTACGCTCTCCAATTCCAACGTGGTGGCTGTAACCTTCACCTCGATCACGGTCAGCGGCCCGTTCGCCATTGTCGCGAATTCTTGCGACAGCTCCGTGCCCGCGAGCTCGAGCTGCCAGGTCTCGGTAACATTTAATCCGACCACTGACACCAATCCCAATGGATCCGCCGAGGTTGGAAAGCTGACCTTTGTCGATAACGCGCAGCGGACCACCCAAACGGTGAGCCTCGTCGGCGTCGCGTTTGGCGTAGTTCCGACGCCAACCCCGACCGCAACCGCGACTGACACGCCGACTGCCACCGCGACGGCTACCGAGACGGCGACAGCGACTGCAACGGCCACTGACACGCCGACCGCCACCGCGACGGCCACTGACACTGCAACCGCGACCGCGACTGCGACGCCGACGGCCACTGCAACGGCTACCGACACGCCGACTGCCACTGCAACGGCCACTGACACGCCGACCGCAACCGCGACGGCTACCGAGACGGCGACTGCAACTGCGACTTCAACGCCGACAGCCACGGCCACGGCTACCGACACGGCAACCGCAACCGCGACGGCCACTGACACGCCGACTGCCACCGCAACGGCTACCGAGACGGCGACCGCAACTCCAACGGCTACCGAGACGGCGACCGCCACCGCGACTGCTACCGAGACGGCGACTGCAACTGCGACTGCAACGCCGACTGCCACGGCGACGGCTACCGACACGGCAACCGCAACCGCGACTGCAACGCCGACTGCCACCGCGACGGCCACTGACACGCCGACCGCCACCGCGACGGCCACTGACACTGCAACCGCAACCGCGACGGCTACCGAGACGGCGACTGCAACTGCGACTGCAACGGCGACTGCCACGGCCACGGCTACCGACACGGCAACCGCAACCGCAACGGCTACCGAGACTGCAACCGCCACCGCGACGGCTACCGAGACGGCGACCGCAACTGCGACTGCAACGCCGACAGCCACTGCGACGGCCACCGCCACTGAGACCGCAACCGCGACTGCAACGCCGACTGCCACGGCGACAGCAACGCCGACAGCCACGGCGACAGCCACGGCGACTGCGACCTCGACCAGCGGAACGCCGACGGCAACGCCAACACCGGGAGCCGAGGCGGGTGACGTGCTGGTCGCAGGCGGCGACACGGGCGGGCTGCTCAGCGGGTTTGTGCCGCTGGCAACGTCCACCGTCTCCACGCCGGCGGCTGAGATCTACGAGGCGCTAAGCGACGCCTTCGCGGTGGTGGGTCCGCTGCTCAATTCGCGCGAAGCGAGTGCGACTTCGGTGGTGCTGCCTAATAATAAGATCCTGTTTGTGGGCGGCTCGCATTGCCACGCCCAGACGTTCCCTGCCGGCGGTCTGTGCGGAGCGTCATCGTTC
>DATEQL010000015.1:0-5400 GCA_035272665.1 Allostellaceae bacterium | reverse complement strand
GGTGCAGCAATGGTTCTTGGCCACAACGTGTGGTCAGGCGGAGCCCTCGCCGTGGCCGTAACCGTGTTGGGCTGGTTGACGCTGATCAAGGGCGTCGCACTGATGGCGACGCCGCCGCGGGCGCTGGCCGCATTTTATCGCGCGCTGCACTACCCCGAGCGGTTCCGCCTCTTCATGATCCTCGCCCTCGTGCTCAGTGCTTGGCTGCTGCTGACTGCATTGTTCGCCTGAATGATCCGTCGACCCAGGATGTTGGTGGTGATCCGCCCATGGGGTCGTGAGACCAGCTGTGCAGACGCTTGCATGAGCGGACGGCCGTTGGGTCGACTTCATGGGTCGTTCCCCGCCCATGGAGTCGGGTCGCGGTGCAGGTTAGGCCGGGAGGTCGGTAGCCCCTAAGGTCTGACGTGGCCCAGCGGCGTGCCTATGGCATGGCGCTCAGGCGACGGGCGAGGGCGAGACCGTTTTGCGATCTTTACACCTACGGGTGCGGCGATGACTCTCCTCCTTGGGACGGGCGCGTTGGCCCACCAGTGAGAGGCTCGACAAATCGCCACTGATCGCTACCGCCTACGTCGGAGTCAGGCCCGCGCCAGCTCATCGAGCAGCGCCCTGGCCTCGTTCAGGTCCGGCGTGTCGAAGCCCTCGGTGAACCAGCAGTAGACGGGCGCGAGCAGATCGCGGGCTTCAGTGCGCCGGCCCTGATCGCGCCAGAGACGAGCGAGGCTCGTCGCCGCGCGAAGCTCCCACAGATGGGCCTGCTGCGCTCGGGCGATTTCCAATGCGCGTTCGAAGTGGGCTTGCGCTTTCCACAGGTTGCCCTCAGGCGACAACATGGCGATCTCCCCGGCTGTGCGATGCGCCTCCGCGTCGAACCAGGGCTGGCCGGTTCGCTCCGATGTGGCGAAAGCGGTCTCGAGGGTCGCCAAACCGCCCTCGAAATCGCCCTCTTGGGCCTCGGCATTGGCCAGGATGCTCTTGAAGAGTCCATCAAACATGGCGACTTTTCGCTCGCGGAGCAGGACTAAGTCGTCGCGCATTTCCGCCAAGCCAGCGCCGCCCTCGCCGGCCTGCCAGGTCGCCCCGTCTTTCTACGCTTCTCCAGGCATCTGCACAGGCGATTTTGGGCCATGTCGGTCATGTCGGAGCCGACATGTCGGACGACGTCGCGTAGGGGTGGGATTGCCCTGCCCTGTAGGCGGCCTTCAGGGCGCTCTGGACGGCTGACAGCGCCTGGGTCGAGGGGAACCGCGGGGTGAGTCGGTCAGCTGTAGGGGGCCGTGGTTTGGCTGGATCGGGATCGAAGCTATCGGCCGCACGAACTCGGTCGGGTTGCGCTCTCTGCTTCCGGCCCCTGCAACAACTGGGACCCCCCACTCCTAATCACGGCGTGTCGTGGTCTTCATTGCACCTATGTCCCCGATGCCGCGATCGGCATGATGTCGTCCGGTCTCGGCAGGGTTGCCCATCACGTCAGCGGCAGATGACCACGACCTTGCCTACCTTGTCGCGGCGTGAGGTTGCGGCCAGAGCCTCACCGGCCTGATCCAACTGGTAAGTCGTCACCTGCGGTTTCGCCAAGGTGCCGGATGCAGCCCGTTCGAAGAGCGCCGCTCGTGCCAGGCGGGCATCCTCTGGGCGGGATATAAGGAAATGGCGTATATCCACGCCGACGAGGGCCGCGCTTTTCAGAAGCGGCAGGTTGGCGGGAAGGGCAGGAATGCTGCCGCCCGCAAAGCCGAGTACCAAGTGACGGCCCTCCTTAGCGAGCGAGCGGAACAGCGCCTCGAATGTTTGGCCGCCTACAGGATCGACCACGACGTCAACGACGCCTTTCGGTGCGCTCGCCCTGATCTCAGCCCGAATGTCGTCGCTCCCGGAGTTGATCGTTGCATGTGCGCCCAGCGCGCGGGCACGGTCGCGCCTCTCCGCTGTCGAGGCCGCAGCGATGACGTGCGCCTCCGCCTTGGCGGCAAGCTGCACCGCCGCCGAGCCGACGCCACCAGCCGCGCCCATGATCAGCACCGTCTCGCCGGCCCTGAGGCGACCTCGTTCAAACAGCGCATAGTCGGCCGTCTGGTAGTCCACCAGCATCGCGGCGGCGGTCGGGAAATCGAGTTCCGCTGGGATGGGCTCGACCTCATCGGCGGCCGCAACAAGGTGTTCAGACAGACCCCCGCCGAGTTGCCATGTGACGACGCGACTACCCGCAGAGAGGTGGCGAACCCCTGAGCCGATGGCGTCCACCACCCCGGCGATCTCTCCGCCCGGCACGTAAGGGAGCGGAGGTTTGATCTGGTAGCGGCCCTGCACGATCAGGCCGTCAGCGAAACCGAGCGCGGTTGCCTCGACACGGATGCGGACCTGACCGGCCGAGGGTTCAGGCACATCGCGCTCGACCAGCCTGAAGGCGTCGAGCGAGCCATAGGCCGCCCCCTCGAAACTCCGCATCAGCCTCTCCTTTGGCGACCGTCCTCTGAATTCCGAGCGTTTGATATTTCACCACCAGTTCGCCCACCATCTCATACGCACTGCACATCGGCAGGACGACAAGTGAGGCGAGCCGTCCGATCTCCGTCTGCGCGTAAGCGGCCTGGGCGGCGGTCTGGCGTGTCCCGCTGAAAAGGGGGCTCGAAATCCCACTCTGTCGACCTGTCCGGCGTGCCCCTAGCGATCTCTGGCTCTCGCCTGTGTTTCTTGGGCGTTCCAGGATTTTGGTCCACCACTTTCTGGTCATGTCCGGGATGTCCCGTCGGACATGTCCCGCTTGATGGCGACACCGATTTGGTAGCCCGTCTCACAGGCGTGTGTGAGCGCCGCACTGATGGCGTAGAGCACCTTGTTGGACTGCACGGGGGATTGTTGCCCGAGATGCGAATTCCGATTTATTCCGGCCACCTCTTCCGACAAATAACCGGCCACCTCAACGCTAACCGGCCACCTCAACACTGCAGTTCTCGTCCGGCCTGTGGACTTGTGGACAAGGCGCTACCGTTATGATTCAGCGTGGCTATTGACGAGGGTCGCCTTGCCCACAAGCCCACAGGCGCAGCATCAATCAAAGCGGCCGGATTTAAATCGGAATAGGTGGCCGGTTCTGTCGGAATCCGCACCGAGAGCAAGAACGTGGTCCTGGCGATCACTACGGTCTCCCTATCGGGGTTCTTGAACTCGCCCGCTTCGACGTGCCGCTTGGTGTGCCAGAGGTCACGGGATGCAGCCCAGATGATTGTCCAAGGCGTGCCTATCCGGTTAAGACGCACACCCACTATATGTAGTGTCTCTCAACGGCAGCTGGCGAAGGCAGTCGCTCACGTATTGAGCAATCGATCCGGCTAATTTCTGATTGTTCTGAGGTCCGGAAGGTGGCTATAGATGCTCGTCACACACTGAACATCGGCGAGGGGCGGATCAATGGCGACCACATCCAGACAGGAAGCTGCTGATGAAATGACATCGTCTGAACGATTAACCGCTCTAGCCGAAGAAAGCGATGCGCTGGCAAGCATCGTCGCGAAGAACCCGTCCGCGCCTGTTGGTCTCCTGCGCGCTCTGAGTCACAGCAAAGACGAAGCGACACGCAAGAGCGTGGTCCTCAATCCGTCTGCCCCATACGACGTATTGAGCCGCCTTGAAGAAGAGTTCCCAGAGCTGTTTCTGAATAATCCTGCATTGAAAATCTACAATTCATTCAAGCCATGATTTCTTAGAATTTGCCGTTGGCATACCCCACATATAGTAGGTGTGTGTATTAACCGGATAGGCACGCGGTCCAAGGGTCTTGTCGAGAGCTGTGCAGTTACCTGCACGGATCAGCGAAACGCGCGGGTTGCTGCCCGCCTACATGACCAAACGCCGAGCGTCGGTCGGCATTGGCCCCCGAAAGGCCACTAGTCTGCGGCCCAGACTTGTCCGAGCGCCCTCACGAGGGCGGCCTCCTTGCGGGCGAGGCCCCGGCCCTTCTTGGGACGCGAAGCCCCGTGTGCGAAGGACGAAGGAATTCGCCACATGGGCGTTGGCGACCATCTAATTTCTTAGAACGTGTCTTATCATCAATAGCTTAGCTGTAGCACATCGCCGCGCCAGATTTGCAGGTAATTGCTTTGCTATGGGCGGCCAAGGCTGGCGCTCGCAGGTCATTGGCGCGAGCAGGGGCACTCCCCTCCGTCGAGGCACAGCGCCCGAGTGACAAGCGGACCGTGGATCGCATTGATTTGTTCAAGATTGTCGTGAACGACATCGAGCAGCGGCGCGATCCCCTCCAGGGAACCCCGACTTTCAGCATGTCAGTCTCGATCCCTAGGCGCTCCAACTCCCGCGAGCCGTCCCGGTCGAAGCGGCGTGCGACCGGCGCGGCATCGGCATAGAAGGCCGCCGTGCAAGCTGCGTCCCTGGCCCGATATTCGGGAAAATGAGCGGCCAGCGCGGCGATCGCCTCTGACGCCGGTCCTGCCCGTTAACGGATCGTCCTTGCTGGTCACAGACTGACGCTTGGGTACCCGCCGACGTATGGCCGGTTAGGGCGGAGTCCCGCCCTCCAGCAGTCGCCAGGGAAAGGCAGGAGCACACCCGTTACGCGACGTTCCGCCTCGCGCGCTTGTATTCAATGATTGTGTGCGTCAAGTTCTGCAAAGGCGGTCATTTACGGCTGGGTTAGGCAGCTTGGCGGAACTGGGTTTTCTTGTGCTCCTTGAGGTCGTTCATGTTGAGGTATCGGTGAGCCTCGAGCCAGTTCTCATGGGTCTCGACGGCGAGCGCTCGGACGAGGCGGCGGCAGGCGTGTGAGTTCGGGAAGATGTGCACGACATAGGTTGGTCGCCTGATCTCCTCATTGAGCCGCTCCAGCATATTTGTGCTCTTGAGATGCTTATGGTGCTGCAGGGGCAAGCGATAGAAGGTGAGAGTGTCTTCGACCCAGGCGACGAGCTTTTGCTAGCGGGATCCCCATTTGGCGATCCATGCTGCAAGATCGCGACGCGCCTCCTCCACCGAGCGCCGGTCGTAGAGCCAGCGCAATTCCTGCAAGCAGTCATCGTCGGCTTTCCGCGGCAAATGATCGAGGGCGTTGCGCAGGAAGTGCACGTAGCATCTCTGGAAGGCGGCCTCGGCGAGCACTTCGCGGATGGCCGAGCGAAGTCCTGCGTGATCGTCGGCCACCACCAGTTCGACGCCGTGCAGGCCTCGCTGTCGCAGGGCGAGGAGGAAGTCTCTCCAGGATGAGCGGCTCTCGCGGTTGGCCATCTCGACGGCCAGGATCTGGCGGCGCCCATCCCCGACGCCGATTGCGATCATGGCGGGTCTGTGGGTCATGCCGCGTCCCGTTTCGCAACCCATCACTCGGCGCGCAAGGGCTACAAGACCACACGTGGAACCCGCTCGATTGCCGCCGCCATCGTCTTG
>DATEQL010000014.1:0-9786 GCA_035272665.1 Allostellaceae bacterium | reverse complement strand
GGGATTTACACCGCTCCACTGTTTCTGCCAGATGCATCTGAGCTCTGGGGCAATAGTCGGGAAGTATGATGCATTGGCTCTGGGTCATCATTATCGGGTTTCTGGCGGGGACGATCGCCAAGTTTTTCGTCGGCGGGCCGGGCGGGTTCATCATCACGACCCTGCTCGGGATCGTCGGCGCGATCTTTGCCACCTGGCTCGGGCAACACATCGGCTGGTATGAGCCGGGTCAAGCTGCGGGGTTTATCGGCGCCATCGTCGGCGCAGTGCTTATCCTAGCGATTTACCGCGCGATCGTCGGCGGGCCGACCTAACCAGCGCCAACTCACGCGGGAACGCGCCGGCAATCCTCCGCCTCGGTCGACCAGGCTTCGGACATGCGGCGCGCCCGCCGCAAATTGTCCGGCGTCACCACCTCTCGCGTCGCTCCCCAGGCGACACACTCCCGAGCGATCAGTAGGGTGTCGGGGAAATGCGCCCGAACCTGGTCGAGGTCGTGAAGCACGGCGGCGACCGTGCGGCGTTCCCGGTGCCAGCCCTCGACTAGATGGAGCAAGTCCTCGCTGGTCCGCCAATCGACCGCAGCGAACGGCTCGTCGAGCAGGATCAGCTCGGCATCCTGCACGATCAGTCGGGCGAAGAGGACGCGCTGGAACTGCCCGACCGACAGCGTCTCGATCGGCCGGCGCTCGAATCCGTCGAGACCGACGGCGGCGAGCGCCTTGCGGGCCGCCTCGCGCATTGCCTCGTTCGCGGCACCGGCCCAGCCAATTCGCCGCCAATGTCCGAGCAGTACGGTATCGATAACCGAGATCGGGAACCGTCTTTCGATCTCAGCATGCTGCGGCAGATAGGCAATGCCCCCGCGGCTGAGATCGACCCGTTCGATAATTCCTTCTGCGGGCCGCATCTGGCCGACGATCCCTTTCAAAAGGGTACTCTTTCCCGCTCCGTTGGGTCCGACAATGGCGGTCAGCGAGCCACGCGCCAGCGCCCCGCTCAGGTGATGGACCGCGGGGTGGCGTTCATAGGTCAAGGTCAGGTCCCGGAAGACGACGGCGCATTCGGCGGAGACGGTCATGACAGCGCCCACCAGATCGCGAGCCACAGCAATGCCGCCGCGGTCGCCGCCTTGACCAACCGTTCGGCGATGCTTTGCTCGAGCAGGCCGCGTTGGAGAAAACCCCGAAGAGGACGAACGCTCAGCCGGGCGATCACGCTTGCCGCTGCCCGCTCCGGCAAGCAGGACACAGCCCGCGAGCTTCGATCACCTGCCGTTCGACGGCAAAACCTCGGCCTTCGCCGAGTCGGCGCAGGCTCTCGACGATTTCGTCGTCTCTGATTTCCTCGGTCGCGCCACAATCTTCGCAAATCACGAACTGGCTCTGATGCGTATGCTCGACATCGCCGCAGGCGACAAACGCGTTGGAGGTTTCGACCTTGTGGATCAGCTTGTGGGCGAGCAGAAAATCGAGCGCGCGGTAAACGGTAGGCGGACCGAGCCTGCCGCGCCCCCGCTCGAGTTGCGCAAGCAGCGCGTAAGCTCTCGTCGGCTGGTCAGCCTGCAAAATCAGCTCGAGAACACGCTGGCGCACCGGCGTCATTCGCGCGCCGTGCAGCGTGCAGACCCGTTGCGCTCGAGCGAGCGCCATTTCGATTTGCTGAGGGGTCACGCGCGGTCTCCTCCGCGGCGAAAATCGGGCGGGCCCGACGTTATAGCGTAACAATCAGAAGGGAGCCAGGGCTGCCTGTCGTCGCTGCACTGAGACCACTACCCCTTACCCTCCCATCGCTGTCACGATGGGCCTCTCCCTCTCCCCGCAAGCGGGCGAGGGGTGTCATGTGTGCTCTCGACCCGCTTTCGGGGAGAGGGTTGCGGTGAGGGGCAGCGAGCGCCCAGAGCTCTGTTCTAATCCGCTGCGATGATGCGGCGGCGCGGTTTGGTGCGGGCATTGGCGAAACGGGCGGCGAGACGCAAGGCGACGCGCGGGCTGACAAAATGTGAGACGTCGCCGCCGAGGGCACCGATCTCCTTGACGAAGCGCGACGAGATAAACTGAAAGCGGTCCGAGGCCATCAGAAAGACGGTCTCGATCTTAGGGTTGAGCCGGGCGTTCATGCCGGCCATCTGGAACTCGTACTCGAAGTCGGAGACCGCACGCAGCCCGCGGATGACCACGGTTGCCCCGGCTGATTGGGCGAAGTTCACCAACAGCGTGTCGAAGGCGCGCACCTCGATGCGCTCGGCGTCGCCATTTTCGAGATGCGTGACCTCGTCGCGGACGATCTCGACCCGTTCATCGGTAGCGAAGAGCGGCCCTTTCCCGTCGTTGCGGGCGACGCCGATGACCAGCCGGTCGATGATCTTGATCGCCCGCCGGATGATGTCGGCGTGTCCGTTGGTGATCGGGTCGAAGGTACCGGGGTAGATCCCGATCCGAGGCTGGGTCATGTGTCCCCCTCGCTGGCTTGTTGATCTTCCGCGGAGTCGTCGGAACCGTTAGCCTCGCCGTTCTCCTCCGAGACTTCGGGGAGCCGCGCCACCGAAACGACTCGTTCGCCGTCGCCGACCTTGAAGATCACCACCCCCTGGCTGCGCCGGCGGGCGATGCGGATGTCGTCGACCGGGCAGCGGATCACCATTCCGCCATCGGTCACCAGCATGACCTGGTCGTGGTGCCCGACCGGGAAGACGGCGACGATCGCATCGCGACGGCGGCTCAGATCCATATTGTCGATACCTTGCCCGCCGCGCCCGGTGATCCGGTAGTCGTAGGCCGAGCTCCTGACCCCGAAGCCTTTCTCGGTCACGCTCAGCACGAACTCCTCGCGCTGCGCGAGATCGGCGTAGGTCTCTTCGGTGATCGAGCCTTCGTCGCTGGGCTCGCCTTCGGCCTCCTCCGGTTCGGGCGGCAGCTCGGCAACGGTCCCGTTCTCCTCGCCGTTCTGCCGCCGTCGCCTTGCCGCAAGGCTCAGATAGGCGTTGCGCACATCCGGCGCGATCGATTCGTGGCGCAGGATCGACAGCGAGATCACCTGGTCGTCCCCGAGCAGCCGGATGCCCCGGACGCCGACCGAGGAGCGGCCGGCAAACACCCGCACATCGCCGACCGGGAAGCGGATCGACTTACCGTTGCGGGTGGCGAGCAGGACATCGTTGGCGTCGGTACAGGTGGCGACGGCGATCAGCCGGTCGTCGGCGTCCTCACCCTCGAACTTCATAGCGATCTTCCCGTTGGCACGGACATCGCCGAAATCACTCAAGGCATTGCGTCGGACGTAACCATTTGCCGTCGTGAACATGACGGCGAGATCGCCCCAGCTCTCCTCGTCCTCGGGCAATGGCATCACCGTCGAGATCGTCTCGCCCTGTACGAGGTTGGGCAGCAGGTTGACCATCGGCCGGCCGCGTGCTTGTGGCGTGCCGAGTGGCAAGCGATACACCTTGAGCTTGTAGACCCGCCCGGAGGATGTGAAGAACAGCACCGGCGCGAGAGTCGAGGCGACAAAGACCTCGCTGAGGAAATCCTCTTCGCGGATCGCCATGCCGGCGCGGCCGCGTCCGCCGCGGCGTTGCGCGCGATAGGTCGACAATGGCACCCGCTTGATGTAGCCGGCGTGGCTCACCGTCACGACCATCGCCTCGCGCTGGATCAGCGCCTCGATATCGGCCTCGAACTCGACATCCTCGATCGCCGTCCGCCGCGGCGTGGCAAAGCGTTCCTTGATCGCCAGCAGCTCGGTCCGCAGCACCTCGATCAGGCGCTCGCGCGAGCGCAGGATCTCGAGATAACCCGAGATTTCGCTGATCAGACCGTGCAACTCTTCGGCGATCTTGTCGCGTTCGAGCCCGGTCAGTCGCTGCAGCCGCAGATCGAGGATCGCGCGGGCCTGCTCGTCCGACAGGCGGTACGTGCCGTCCGCGGCGACACCGCGGCCGGGCTCGCCGACCAGCGCCACCAGCGGGGCGACATCGGCCGCCGGCCAGGAGCGGCCGACAAGGCCGGCTCGCGCGGTCGCCGGATCGGACGCATTGCGGATCAGCGCGATGATTTCGTCGAGATTGGCGACCGCGATCAGCAGCCCCAAAAGGGTGTGCGCCCGTTCCCGCGCCTTGCCGAGCAGATGGCTGGTGCGGCGGGTGATGACCACCTCGCGAAACGCGACAAAGGCGGCAATGACCTCGCGCAAGGTCAAGAGCTCAGGCCGGCCGCCGTTCAATGCCAGCATGTTGACGCCAAAGCTCGTCTGCAGAGCGGTATGGCGGTAGAGCTGGTTCAGGACGATGTCGGGCTCGGCGTCGCGCTTCAATTCGACGACGACGCGCACCCCGTCGCGGTCGCTTTCGTCGCGCAGGTCCGAGATGCCCTCGATCAGCTTTTCGCGGACGGTCTCGGCGATGCGCTCGATCAACTTCGCTTTGTTGACCTGATAGGGCATCTCGGTAAAGACGATCGCGTCGCGGTCCTTGCGTATCTCCTCGATGTGGGATTTGGCGCGCAGGATGACCGCGCCCCGGCCGGTCTTGTAGGCGGCATGCGTGCCGGCCCGGCCCATGATGATCCCGCCGGTCGGAAAATCCGGCGCCGGGACAAATTCCATCAACTCTTCAACAGTGATTACCGGGTTGTCGAGATAGGCGCAGCAGGCGTCGATGACCTCGCCTAGATTGTGCGGCGGGATGTTGGTCGCCATGCCGACCGCGATCCCCTGGGCGCCGTTGACCAGCAGGTTCGGGAAGCCGGCCGGCAGCACCTTGGGCTCGCGCTCGGTCTCGTCATAGTTCGGCTGAAAATCGACGGTGTCGTTGTCGAGATCGTCGAGCAAGGCATCGGCGACGCGGGCGAGCCTTGCCTCGGTGTAGCGGTAGGCCGCCGGCGAATCGCCGTCCATCGAGCCGAAATTGCCCTGGCCGTCGATCAGCGGCAGGCGCATCGCAAAATCCTGCGCCATCCGCACCATTGCGTCGTAGATCGCAAGCTCACCGTGCGGATGGTATTTGCCGATCACGTCGCCGACGATGCGGGCGGACTTGCGGTAGCCGCGGTTCCACTCGTTGCCGTTAACCTTCATCGAGTAGAGAATGCGGCGATGGACGGGCTTAAGCCCGTCACGGACATCAGGAAGC
Source organism: Allostellaceae bacterium (assembly GCA_035272665.1). Taxonomy (GTDB): domain Bacteria; phylum Pseudomonadota; class Alphaproteobacteria; order ATCC43930; family CGMCC-115725; genus AP-15. The sequence goes on along the minus strand of DATEQL010000014.1, from coordinate 4,658 downwards.
GCCCGAGCCACGATTACGCTCATCGCGTAGTCGAGGTACGAGCGCCTCATCTCGTCTTCGATGGTGACGGGGGTGATGTCGGGGGCGGAGGGTGGTGCGGAGGTGACGGCCAAGGGTGCTCGATACAATCGCGAAAGGTGTGAGCCTTAACTAAAATCGCGGCCGAGCGCAGGGCGCTGCCGCGATGCTAAATATAAGCATTTCCGAGCCAGATTACCGTATCTCGCAGCTGCGAACAACCGATTCGCCCGCGGGCAATGAACCGCACACTTAGACTCGGACAAGATGGAGCTCGATCAACGGCCGCTTGCCGAATCGCTCGTTGATCGCCCGGCGTAACGTGCGCCGCACGGCGTCGCGCACGGCGTTGTCGTCGCGCCGCGCCCCCGCCGGGAGCTCGCTGAGCGCGCGCTCGACAGCGTGGCTCAAAACAGGTGCGGCAGCCGTTGCCGCCGCCGCCTCGACCAACCCGATTACGGTGATAGCGGCTGGCGCTACGAGGCGTCCCTGGCGGTCGAGAACCAGGGTGGCCACGGCGCTGCCGTCGAGAACGAGGCGCCGCCGCTCCTTGAGCGCAGTGCCGCCGAGCGGCAAGAGGCCCTTGCCGTCGCTGGCCAGCCGGCCGACCGGCACCTCGTCGACAATGGCGGCACCGCTCGGCGTTAGCCGGACCATGTCGCCGTTCTGGATGACCAGCGGTTGCTGGACCTGGCATTGCTCGGCGAGATGGGCGTGGGCGATCAGATGGCGAGCTTCGCCATGAACCGGGATCGCCACCCGGGGGCGGACCATCTGGTACATGCGCACGAGCTCGTCGCGCGCGGGATGGCCGGAGACGTGGACGAAATGGTCCTCCTCGGTGATGATCTCGATCCCGAGCCGAACCAGCGCGTTCTGCAATCGGTTGATCGACTTCTCGTTGCCGGGAATGATCCGCGACGAGAAAATCACGACATCGCCCGTCTCGAGCACGATGTTGGGATGGTCCTCACGGGCGATCCTGGCGAGCGCCGCGCGCGGCTCCCCCTGGCTCCCGGTGCAGATCAGCACGATCTTGTCACGGGGGATGTAGCCTGCTTCGTCCTCGGTGAGAAATCGCGGCAAATCCGCGAGATAGCCGTTCTCGCGGGCGGCCTTGTCGATCCGCCATAGCGATCGTCCGACCAGCGCTACGTCGCGGCCATGAACGGCAGCGGCCCGCGCGATCGTTTCGAGACGTGCCACGTTCGACGCAAAGCAGGCGACCGCAACCCGGGCGTCGTAGCGGCCGACAAGATCGATCAACGACCGGCGCAGATCGGCCTCGGACCCCGAGGTGCCAGGCCGCAACGCGTTCGTCGAATCGCCGATCATCGCGAGGACACCCTGGTCGCCGAGCCGGCGCAAGGCTGCTTCATCCGAAACCGAACCAATCAGCGGGTCCGGATCGAACTTCCAATCCCCGGTGTGCAGCACGGTCCCGACGGGCGTGCGCAACGCGACCGCATTGGGTTCGGGAATCGAATGAGTGAGTGTAATCAGCTCGAGGTCGAACGGCCCGATCGTGAACCGGCCGGACATCGGCACGACGTTGATCCGGACCTTGTCGGCAAGCCCGGCCTCGGCCAGCTTGGCGCGCAACAACGAGGCGGTGAACGGCGTCGCCCAGACCGGGCAGCGCAACTGCGTCCACAAATACGGTATGGCGCCGATGTGGTCCTCATGCGCGTGCGTCGCCACAATCCCGAGCAACCGATCGCGGCGCTCGACGATGAAGGCGGGATCGGGCATGACGACCTCGAGCCCAGGCTGGGAATCGTCCCCGAAGGTAACGCCGCAGTCGAGAATCAGCCAATCGCCGGCGTAGCCGTAGAGATTCAGGTTCATCCCGATCTCTCCAGCGCCACCGAGCGAGACGAAGAACAGCGCGCTCGGGTCACCGTCCGCCGAACGGATACCCGATGGGTAGGGGAGTTCTTTCATCGATTGCTGTTTCGCCGGTAGATCAGACGGAGCCCCCACAAGGTGAGATCAGGATCGACATGGTTGATGATTTCGGTCGCTCCGGCAATCAGCGGGGCGAGGCCACCCGTCGCGATCACTTCCATCGTCTCGCCCCGCTCGGCTCTGATGCGCTGGACGAGGCCTTCAATCAGCCCGACATAGCCCCAGAAGACCCCGGATTGCATTGCCGGGACGGTGCTGCGACCGACGACGGCGGGCGGGCGCCGAATCCCGATCCGCGGCAGCTGCGCCGCCGCCATATCGAGCGCTCGCAATGACAAATTGATGCCGGGAGCGATCACGCCGCCGCAGTAATTGCCGAGCCGGTCGACGATATCGAAGGTCGTCGCCGTGCCGAAATCGAGGACGATCAGCGGCGGCTGGTATCGATCCTGAGCAGCGACCGCGTTCGCGACGCGGTCGGCCCCGACTTCCTCTTTCGGCATGTCGACATCGATGCCGATGCCTAGGAAACAATCCGAGCGGCCGACCATCAGCGGTTCACTGCCGAAATAACGCTGGCATAAGCGCACGAGGTTGAACGTCGCCTCGGGGACGACGCTGCCGATGATCGTCGCATCGATGTCGCTCGGCGCAAGACCCGACAGCGCCATCAGCTGGATCAGCCAGACCGCGTATTCGTCGGCTGTCCGGTTCGGGTTGGTCGCAGCCCGCCACGAGCCGCGCGACTCGTCACCGGCATAGACAGCGCAAACCACATTTGTGTTTCCGGAATCGATGGCAAGCAGCATGCGGTCCCGTCAGCGGTTGGCCGGGAAAATCTCACCGGCCGAGATATGCCGGAGCTCTCCCGCGGTCTCCAGCAGCAGCGCGCCGTGCTGATCTATGTCGAGGAACCGGCCGTGCAAGGTGGCCGCCTCCAGCTGCACCCGGATCGGCTTGCCGAGAGACATCGCGCGCGCTCGCCAAGCCGCGCGTACCGGCGCGAAGCCCTCCTCGCTCCAGCGCCGCACCCAGGCTTGAAAATGACGGGTGAACTCCCTGATCGCGTAGGCCGCCGAGACAGGCCCCAGACCCTGTTCGACGATCGATGTAGCCGGAAACTCGGTGTCTCGCGGCGAAGAGATAAGGTTGATCCCGATGCCGACGATAACGAACTCAGGAACCTGCCCCTCGTCCAGCTCCGATTCGAGCAGAATTCCGGCGAGTTTGCGGCCGCCGGCCAGCACGTCGTTCGGCCATTTGTAGGACAGCCCCTCGAGCCGCGGGAAGATCGTGGCGAGCGCGTCGCCGACGGCCAATGCTGCGACGAAGCCGAGCTGCGCCGCCCGACCCACGGGACATCCGGGCCGCAAAATCACCGAAACATAAAGATTGCCGCGCGGCGACACCCAGACGCGTCCCTGCCGCCCGCGGCCGGCGGTCTGCTCGAGCGCCCATACCAGCGTTCCGCCTTCCGCACCATCACGCGCAAGACGCTTTGCCTCGTCGTTGGTGCTGCCTACCGTTTCATAGCGGAGCAGTCGATAGGTTAAAGGAACCTTCGACGGCAGCAGGGTCATCGGGCAAAGAGCACGGAGGCCGCGGCCTCAGCACCACCGATGATCGGTCCGGGGAACAGGAAGAAGAACAGGGTGAGGACCGCGGTGACGAACAACACGCCCTTGAGCTCGGCCGTGATCGGTCGGTCGAAGGCGCCGACGGGCTCGTCGAAATACATGACCTTGACGACCCGAAGATAATAAAAAGCCGAGACCACGCTGGTCACGACGCCGATGACCGCGAGCCCGGTGAGCTGTGCGTTGATCGCCGCGAGAAACACGTAGAACTTGCCGAAAAACCCCGCGGTTGGCGGGATCCCGCTCAAGGCGAACATGAAAATCGCCAGAGCCAGGGCCAGCCCGGGCTGCGATTGCGACAGCCCGCCCAGGTCCGAGATTCCCTCGAGCATGCGCCCCCTCTGACGCATGCACAAGATCACCGTCCAGGTCCCCACGGTCATGACCAGATAGATCGTGAGATAGACCAGGACGCCGCGAATGCCATCGGCCGTGCCGGCAGCCAGACCGATCAGCGCGTAGCCGACATGACTGATCGAGCTGTAGGCCATCAGCCGCTTGATGTTCTGCTGGGCGATCGCGGCGACGGCGCCGAGCACCATCGAGGCGATCGACAGAAAGACGATGACCTGGCGCCATTCGTCGATCAACGGACCGAACGGCGCGAGCATGAAGCGGATGAACAGAGCGAGTGCGGCCAGCTTGGGCGCAACAGCAAAGAATGCGCTGACCGGGGTCGGCGCGCCCTCGTAGACATCGGGCGTCCACATGTGGAAGGGCACGGCCGAGACCTTGAAGGAGAGCCCGACGACGACGAAGATGAGACCAATCAAGATCCCGGTCGCGACCGGGGCACCGCCGGCCAGCAGTTTAGTCAGATCGTCGAAGCCGGTCGTGCCGGTAAAGCCGTAGATCAGTGAGGCGCCGTAGAGCAGCATGCCGGAGGACAGCGCACCGAGCACGAAATATTTGAGCCCAGCCTCGGTCGACCGCACCGAATCGCGATTGAAGGCGGCGACGACATAGAGCGCCAAGTTCTGCAGCTCGAGACCGACGTAAAGGGTGATCAGGTCGTTGGCTGATATCATCACCATCATCCCGGTGCTCGCCAGGAGCACAAGAACCGGGAACTCAAATCGGGCGATACCTTGCTCC
>DATEQL010000013.1:0-4472 GCA_035272665.1 Allostellaceae bacterium | reverse complement strand
CCATCCATCTTGACGATCTCGAATCGGTAACCGGCAGCGGCGATGCGGTCGGCGACCATCGGCACGCGGTTGAGGCGTGCCATCATGTAACCGCCGAGTGTGTGGAAATCGGCATCCTCGCCGGGCAAATGGGAAACCCCGAGCAGTTGCCTGAGCTCGTCGAGCCCGACCATTCCGTCGATCAGCCAAGTTCCGTCTTCGCGTTGCACGACCCGCTGATCGGCATCGGCCGAGCCGGGGATGTCGCCGACCAGCGCCTCGAGGATGTCGCTTTGGGTCACCAGCCCCTCGAGGTCGCCGTATTCGTCGACGATCAGTGCCATTGGCTCGCCCGAGGTCTTGAACGCCTCGAGTACGTGGAGCACCGTCACCGTGCTCGGCAAGTAAAGCGGCGGCCGCGTGGCTGCACGCAGATTGAAGGGCTGCACGGCGAGCGCCGAAGCCAACAGATCCTTGGCCTGAACGATACCGATGACTTGGTGCAGGCCACCCTGCACCACGGGAAACCGCGAATGGACGCTGTCCCGGATCTTGCGCCGGTTCTCCTCTTCCGGGTCGTCGAGGTCGAGCGATTCTATCCGCGTCCGCGGCGTCATCACCGCACTCGCTCGCCGATCGCCGAGCCGCAGCGCCATTTCGACGATCGCCGTCTCGGCTTCAGCGAAGTGACCGGTCGCGACACCCTCGCGCAGCATGAAGCTGATTTCTTCATCGGTCACCGGTGCCAACCCCTGGCTGTGTAGCGGCAGCAGGCGAAGCACGAGGTCGGTCGAGGCGCTCAAGAACCATTCGATCGGCGCCCCCGCCCGTGCGATCGCTCGCATGATCCGAGCGAGCGCGGCGGCGATGCGCTCGGGATGGACGAGCGCGAACCGCTTGGGCACGAGTTCACCCAGGATCAGCGAAAAATACGAGATGCCGATCACCACGACTGTCATGCTGATGACATGCGCGTATCGCGCGACGAACCCCTCATAGCTCTCGAGCTGCTGCTGAAGAGTGTCCCCCAATGTAGCCTCACCAAAGGTCCCGGAGAGGATGGCGATCACGGTGACGCCGACCTGGACGGTCGAGAGCAGCCGCGAGGGGTCCGCTTTCAACTCGAGCGCGGCGTGCGCCCCGGGATTGCCCGCTTCCGCGAGCGGCCGAAGGCGCGCATTCCGCGAGGTCACGAGAGCGATCTCGGCCATCGCGAAGAAGCCGTTTAGTATGATCAGCAAAAGGACGATCGAGAGGTGCAGGGTCAGCATCGCAATCGCCTGTCGAGATAGCGTCCGCCGCGGACGGTCGCGCGCTCAGTGTCGAACAAATTGCGCAACGAAAAAAGCCGCGCGGAAGCGCGGCTTTTGGCCGGGGTCGCGAATGCGGTCAGCGAGAATAGAATTCGATGACGAGATTGGGCTCCATCGTCACGGGATAGGGGACGTCGGTCGGCTTGGGCGCGCGGATGAAGCGGCCCCTCATACGATCGTGGTCGATCTCGACATAGTCGGGGACGTCGCGTTCGCCGGACTTCGCCGCTTCGAGCACGAGTGCCATCCCCTTCGCCTTTGCAGCGAGTTCGATCGCGTCGCCGTCGCGAACCGAATAGGAGGGGATGGTGACGCGCCGCCCGTTGACCAGGACGTGCCCATGATTGACCAGTTGACGCGCGGCGAATGGCGTGGGCACCAGCTTCATGCGATAGACCACGGCGTCGAGGCGACGTTCGAGCAGCTCGACCAAATTGTCGCCGGTGTCGCCGCGACGACGCACCGCCTCTGCATAAAGCCTGCGAAACTGGCGCTCACCGATATTGGCGTAATACCCCTTCAGCCTTTGCTTTGCAGCAAGCTGCGTTCCGAAGTCCGACGGCTTCTTGCGTCGCTGGCCATGCTGACCCGGGCCGTATTCGCGGCGATTGAGCGGGCTTTTCGGTCGGCCCCACAAATTTACCGCAAGTCGGCGATTGATCTTGTATTTCGGTTCCTCACGCTTGCTGCTCATTAGACCCAAATCCGGTTTCGGGTGTTGTTGTCCCAATAGGGCCGTCCGTCGCTCAAAAGGATCGGGGCCGGGGCGCTCGCCCGCATTCTTGGGAAGGTGAGGGCACTATAATCGGCGCACCGGCAGAGTCAATCCTACCTGGGACGAGGACGAGCGGCCATTTCGGCGCCTCGCTACATTGTGACCGGCCGATCGGGGCTCCCGAAGAGAGCCGGCGCCATAGCCGCAATTACTCGGCAGCAGCGAGGTGCTTCTCCCGTTGCTGCAATTCGGCGACCCGCGCCCGGGTGTAGATATCGGTCCAGTTGATGAGCGCAAAGTCGGTGACCTGGCGCGGGTCGTAGGCGCGCTCGGGGATCCGGATCTCCTTGCCGGCGATGTGAACGGCGCGGATTCGGCTCTTCTCCTGTAGCAGCCGGATGTCGGTAAGCGGCGAGAAGTCGAGCGCGATGAAATCGGCGGCGCGGCCCGGTTCGAGGACGCCGATCCGGTCGCCTTCGGTTATGAACCCGGCGTTGACCTCGGTCGCCGCGCGCAATGCCGCAGCCGGGCTGAAGCCCAGATCCTCGACAAAGAGCTCGAGCTCGCGGGCGTTCCATTCGCCATACGGAGTGATGGCAAAGCCGGTATCGGTGCCGGTCAAGAGCGGCACGCCGGCTTCGCGCGCCTTCTTCCAATTGGCGCAGCCGATCTCGTATTCGCGCCGGGTACTCTCGGGCCGGCCCCTCTGGTAGGCCGGATCGTGCGGCTGCGTGAAGTCGATCGTGTTGCGCGGGTGAGTGAGGGTCGGGCAGATCGTGCTGCCCGTCGCCAGCATCGCATCGATGCATTCATCGTCGAGATGATTGGCATGGAAGATCAGATCCACACCACTACGCGCGGCGTAGAGCGTGGCCTCGCGGCCGCGAGCATGGGCGATCGCCTTTTTGCCCAGGCGGTGGGTCTCGCGGACCATGATTTCAGTCTCGTCCTGGGTGAAGGCGGCGACGAGCTCGCCGTTCTCGCGGCGCTGAATTCCGTCGAGCGCGATCTTGATGCAGTCGACCCCGTCTTTGACCTGGCGGCGGATCTCCTCGATGGCTTCGGCGCTCGTCGTTACGAGCTTGCCGATCGAGGTCTCGGGAGCACCGATCCAGGTCGGGTACCAGTCGGTCAGACCCTGATGCGTTGTCACATACCGCCCGGCCGCCATGACCCGCGGCCCGTCGAACAGGCCGGCGCGGATCGCATTGCGGATCGACAGGCTGATCTGCCCGGCGTCCCCCGGCGAGCAGATCGCCGTGAAGCCGGCGGCGGCGACCTTCTGGGCGAAGAACATCCCGCGCAAGGTGCGGAATTCGAGCGGGCTGTAAAGGTCGATGTCCTCCTCGCACCTGGCGTTGCCGTAAGCGAGATGGGTGTGGACATCGACAAGCCCCGGCATCACGAAGTAGGCGGAATAGTCGAGCACGCGATCGTTGCGCGCTCTGCGCGGAGCGTTCTTTTCGGGGCCGACATAGTCGAGCATGCCACGCTCGTCGAAAACTAGGGTCTCGCCTTTTCGGGCATCGTCCTCCTCCCCGGTGAACAGGTGGCCGCAACGGACAAAGGTTTTCATTGCCGTGAACTCCCGGTCGACGGAACTCGGGTGTCTTTTAGCATGCCGGCCGCCATGGCTCGACTCCCGAGAAGCAGCGGTTCAAAATTCCTCTTCAGCCGTCGTCGGAACGGAGCAACCCATGAAGATCGCGCGGATCGAAACCTTCATCCTCGGGACCGGCAGCTCGAAGGACCTCTTGTTCTGTCGCGTCGAGACCGAAGACGGCCTCCACGGTTGGGGGGAAGCCTATGTCACCCAGGGCAAGGAGAAGGTCGTCGCCGAATGCATAGCGGCGATGGCGCCGCACGTCATCGGCCGCAGCGCATTCAACATCCGCCACACCGGCCAGGTTATGTTCGAGGATTTTGCCATCAAGCGCGGCTCGCCGGAGCTCTCGGCCGCGTGGAGCGCCGTCGAGATCGCGTCGTGGGACATTCTCGGCAAGCGCGCCGGGTTGCCGGTCTATAACTTGATCGGCGGCGCGTCGCGGGAACGCGTGCGCGTCTACGCCAACGGCTGGTCGCGCGGGACGACGATCGAGGAGCGGGTCGAGCGCGGGCTCAAGGTCAAGGCGATGGGCTTCACCGCGGCGAAATTCGATCCGTTTCCCGGTCCGTGGCGCAGTTTCGTCGATCGCCGCGATGAGGATTTCGCGATCGCCTATGTCCGGGCGATGCGCGAGGCGCTGGGGCCCGATTTCGAACTCTTGATCGAAGCCCACCGGCGCTTTGCGCCCGCGCACGCGATTCGCATCGGGCAACGCCTAGCCGAATTCGGGATCGACTGGTATGAGGAGCCGTGCCTGTCGGAGAACATCGAGCTGGTGGCAGAGGTGCGCCGCGCCGTGCCGATCCCGATCGTCACCGGCGAGGCGATTCATACAAGAGAGGCGTTCTTCGAGTGCCTG
>DATEQL010000012.1:0-5007 GCA_035272665.1 Allostellaceae bacterium | reverse complement strand
AAGCCGGGGTTGACCCCGCGCGAGACGTTGGCTTTCTGGGCCGCGCTGCGCGGTGTCGATGTGCGCCGCCGAGCGCCGCTGCTCGATGCTGCGCTCGCCGCCTTCGCGCTCGAAAGGGTGGCCGACTGGCCCTGCCGCTGGCTGTCGGCCGGCCAGCGGCGGCGGTTGGCCCTCGCTCGACTGTTCGTGGCCCCTGCCCCGCTATGGCTCCTCGACGAACCCTTCAGCGCGCTCGACCGCGACAATCAGATGCGCCTCGAGCGAGCCATCGAAGCGCATCGCGCCACGTGCGGGCGCATCGTCCTGGCGACCCACATGCCGCTGGAGATCGGCGCCACCGCCAGCCTTGTGCTCGACGCTTTCGCGCCCGCGCGCGGTGATGTCGCCGACGGCTGAGGATGGCGGCCTTTACGGGCCTATTCCGGCGCGACCTGCGCCTGGCTTTCCGGCAAGGCGGCGACACCGGTCTCGTGCTCGGCTTCTTTGTTCTCGCGGTCGTGCTGTTTCCATTAGGCGTCGGTCCCGAGCCTGAAGTTCTGCGGCGAATAGGCGCCGGGATCGTGTGGGTCGCCGCACTTCTGGCTGCATTGCTGTCACTCGACCGGCTCTTCCAATCCGATTATCAGGATGGCGGGCTCGAACTGCTTGCTCTCTCCGGCCTTCCGCTCGAGCTGGTGGTTCTCGCGAAATGCGCTGCACACTGGGTAGCGACCGGGCTTCCGCTGGCGCTGACCAGCCCCTTTTTGGCGTTCCTCGTCGATCTCGATCCCGCTGCGATCCCGACCCTCGCGCTGAGCCTCTTTCTCGGCACTCCGGCGCTCAGCCTGATCGGGAGCGTCGCTGCGGCGTTGACCCTCGGCGCCCGGCGCCAGGGCGTGCTGCTGTCGCTCCTGGTCTTGCCGCTCTACGTGCCGCCGCTGGTGTTTGGCGCCGGGGCGGTCGAGGCGAGTGCAGCCGGGACCGGAGGGCGCGCTCATCTCTTGATCCTCGGCGCCCTGACCCTGGCGGCCTTGCCGCTCTGCCCGTGGGCAAGTGCCGCGGCGTTGCGCCAGGCGCTTGAGTAACCGATCGGAGCCGCCATCTTTGCATCAAAATCGAGGCGTATCGTGGCAAGATGTAGGGGGAGACACCGATCTCTGGCGGTTCTCCCTGTTCGCTCCCTGAAGACGACCGGTTTCGACCCATATATATTTGATCCGAAAGGATTCCCATCGATGAATCGATTTCTTCTCCCTGAGCTGAGGGAGCAGTCAGGGAGATCGGCAGCGCTTTTGGCTCCCTGCAAACCGTCGGGACGATGATCAACCGGCTTGCCAATCCGGCGCGCTTCATGCGGACCAGCGCAACCGCTCTGCCTTGGTGCGGCTGGTCCGCCGCCGGCGTCCTTGCGGTCGGGCTCTATTGGGCCCTGGTGGCGGCACCGCCCGATTACCAACAGGGCGAGGCGGTGCGGATCATGTACATCCATGTCCCGAGCGCCTGGATGGCGCTCGGTGTTTATCTCTTCGTCGCCGTGGCGAGCGGTGTGGCGCTCGTGTGGCGGCATCCGCTCGCCGAGATCGCCGCGGCAGCAGCCGCGCCGATCGGGGCCGCCTTCACCTTCGTCTGCCTCGCCACCGGCTCGCTGTGGGGGCGCCCGATGTGGGGGACCTGGTGGGTGTGGGATGCGCGGCTGACTTCGGTGCTGGTCCTCCTTTTCCTCTACCTCGGTTACATCGCGCTGGTGAACGCATTCGACGAGCCGAGCCGCGGTGCGAAGGCGGGTTCGGTGCTGGCGCTGGTCGGGGTCGTCAACCTGCCGATCATCAAGTTCTCGGTCGATTGGTGGAACACCCTGCACCAGCCGGCGAGCGTCATGCGGCTCGGCGGACCGCGGATTGACGTCTCGTTGCTGGTTCCCCTCTTGATGATGGCGGCGGGCTTCTTGCTGTTGTTCCTGGCGCTCTTGATGCTCCGCATGCGTGCCGCCTTGAACGAACGCAAGGCGTTTGCGTTGCGCCTCAACAGCGAGTTCGCGCCGGCGCGCGTCGCGGCACGTGAGCACGCGGCACCTGCCCAGCCGGCTGTAAGCTCGGGCGGCCGATGACCGGCGAGCTTGGCCGATATCTGGCGATGGGCGGATATGCCGCCTTCGTCTGGCCCGCCTACGGCGTCGCGCTCGGCGGCCTCGGCGGCCTCGCCTGGTGTTCCTGGCGGCGTTATCGAGCGAGTGCGGCTGCGCTCGAGCGGCTGCAACGGGAGCTCGGGACGCGATGATGACCCGCAAGCAGCAGAGGCTGGGCCTCTTGGCTCTAGGGATGGCGGCCCTTGCTGCGGCGACCGCGTTGGTGCTGGTCGCGTTCAACGACAACCTTGTGTTTTTCTACAGCCCAAGCGAGCTCATGGCAAAGGCGGTCGCGCCCGACCGCCGGGTGCGGATCGGCGGCCTGGTCGAGAAAGAGAGCCTCTCGCACGATGCCGACGGGCGTCAGGTCTCGTTCCGCGTCACCGACGGCGCGACCGATCTCGCCGTCGTCTATGAGGGTTTGCTGCCGGACCTCTTCCGCGAGGGGCAGGGTGTCGTCGCCGAGGGAAGGCTGCGTTCCGACGGCACCTTCGCCGCCACGACGGTGCTCGCCAAGCACGACGAGAACTACATGCCGCGCGAGGTCGTCGAGGCCCTCAAGAAGAGCGGGCATTGGCAGGAAGGCGGGGCGACGAACGCCGCGGCGGCGCCGCCAGCCCGCACCCTTCCCTCCCCCGCAAGCGGGGGAGGGTTAGGGAGGGGGGGGCGATGAGACGAAGGCTCGTCTTCCTGCTGCCGGTTGTGTTGTTCGCGGTGCTGCTCGTCGCGTTCTCGGTCGGTTTGACGCACGATCCGCATCTGCTGCCGTCGGCATTGATCGATCGCCCGGTCCCCAAATTCGCCTTGCCGGGTCTCTACGATGCCGCCAAAGGGCTATCCCGCGAAGACTTTGGCGGCCAGGTCACACTCGTCAACTTTTTCGCCTCATGGTGCGCTCCCTGCCGCGAGGAACATCCGCAGCTGATGGCGCTGGCGCGCCGTCCGGGCGTCACCCTCGAAGGCATCGCCTACAAGGACGAACCGGAGGCTTCGCGCCGTTTTTTGGATGATCTGGGCAATCCCTTTCGCCGCATCGGCATCGATCGCGACGGGGCCACCGCAATCGATTTCGGGGTCTATGGCGTGCCTGAAACCTATGTCGTCGACGGCAGCGGCCACATCCGCTACCGCCAGGTCGGCCCGCTGAGCGCGGAGGATATCGAGCAGAAAATCCTGCCCTTGGTCAGCCGGATCGCGGCCTCGGCCGGTCGAGCGGGTTGACCCGGCCGCGGTTTACGGCTCGGGTTCACGATCCTCGCTGGATACCGCGGCAAGGAAGCTCGGCAGGTCGCGCCAGCCATAGGCGACTGCCTCGATCGCCGCGCCGCCGACGGGGAACGCCTTACGGCTCACCTGATGGGCACCGAGCCGTTCATAAAAGAAACGCGACGGGTTGTCGCGCAACACCCAGACGATTGCAGAGGGGCGGCCGACCGCGACGAGACGCCGGAACAGAGCTATCAAAAGGCGCCGTCCGATGCCTTGGTCCTGCCAATCCGGAGCGACGTAGAGGGTGAACACCTCGCCCGAGAAGAAACGGTCGCTGCGGTTCGGACCGCAGCTGCCGAAGCCGAGAATGGCGCCGCCGTCCTTGACCGCGATGCGCACGTCGCGGGGCTCGCGCAGGATCACCCTGCGCCACCCGATCTCGCGCCGCGGCTCGGACAGCCCGACCAGATAGGCGGTAGACAACATCCCGGCATAGGTCGTGCGCCAGGTCTCGACATCGAGCCTGGCAATGCCGCGCGCATCTCCCGGGCGTGCCGACCTGATCGTGATCTGACCCATGGCCCGCATTCTGCCCGGTTTCGCGGGCCCTGGGGAGTGCTATGGTACGGCCATGGGGAGATACCGGCGCCTCCGTCTGATCCTGTTGGTTCTATCGGCCGTTCCGCTAACTCTCGCGAGTGCTCTCGAGGCCGCGGAAAAAAAGTCCGGCGCCGCCGCATCGGCTTCGCCAACGAGTGCGTCGCAGCGGCTCGGGGCTGCGGACGGTTGGACGGCCTATGTATACAAGGAGAAGTCCGGGCAGGTGTGCTATCTCGCCGGCGAGCCGCAAAAAAGCGAGCCGGCGAAAGCCAAGCGCAAGGCGCCGGCGGCCATGGTCACCCATCGTCCTGAGGAGAAGGTCGCCAATGTGGTCAACTTTGTCCAAGGCTACCCACTGAAGGACGGCAGCGACGTTTCGCTCGATATCGGGGGCGCGAAATTCGACCTGTTCACTAAAGGAGACAGCGCCTGGGCGCGGACCGCCGATCTCGACAAGACGATCGTCGAGACGATGGCCAAAGGTAAACAGGCCATCGTCAAGGGCACCCCGCAGAAAGGATTGCCGACGACCGACACCTACTCGCTCGCCGGCTTCGTCCAAGCGCTGGCGATGATCGACAAGGCCTGCGGCATCAAGCGGTAGCTGCCGCGCCGACCTACATAAAGCGAGCCATGGCGACCCAAACCCCGTCCGAAGCATCACGCCGCAACCTTGTCGGGCTCGGCCGAGCCGCACTCGCCGCCGAGATGGCGGAGTTCGGCGCCGAACCGTTACGCGCTCGCCAGCTGTGGCACTGGATCTATCATCGCGGCGCCACCGATTTCGCCGTGATGACCTCGCTGTCCAAGACCTTCCGCGAAGAACTCGCGGGGCATTACGCGCTGGGCCGGCCGGCGGTCTCCCGGGCGCTGACCTCGGTCGACGGAACCCGCAAGTGGCTGTTGCGCTTTCCCGACGGGCAGGAGGTCGAGACCGTCCACATCCCGGAGGAGGAGCGCGGCACCTTGTGCGTCTCCTCGCAGGTCGGATGCACGCTCAGTTGCTCGTTCTGCCATACCGGGACCCAGCGCCTGGTCCGCAACCTCGCGGCGACGGAGATCGTCGCCCAGGTCATGATCGCACGCGACGCGCT
>DATEQL010000011.1:0-5803 GCA_035272665.1 Allostellaceae bacterium | reverse complement strand
AGATTTCGCAGCTGTTCGGAAGGAAAACGATGCGTCCTGTTGCGCCCTGTTCATGCGGCGGTGACCTGGTACTCGGCCGCTTCGATCGCCGCCATTTCTTGCAAATAGCGGGAATCGGGGGGCTGGCGGCGAGCCTGCCGTTCAGGGCCTGGGCCGCGGAGGGCGATTACGAAGCGATGCTGCTCTCCTGCATCGATCCGCGGATGGTGACGCCGGTCTACAACTACATGGAGAAACGCGGGTTCAGCGGCAAATACAGCCAGTTCGTCATTGCCGGCGCAGCGATCGCCGTCGTCGCGCCCAAGTTCGAGGCCTGGCAACCGGCGTTTTGGGACAACCTCGCTACCTCGGTGCAGCTGCATCACCTCAGCAGGGTCATCGCGATCGACCACCGCGACTGCGGCGCCGCCCGGATCGCTTATGGCGACGACAGCATCGCCAATCCGCAGATCGAGACCAAGACCCACCGCGAGGTCCTGGCCGAGTTGCGCGAAGCGGTCGTAAAGCACCATCCCCAACTCACCGTCGAGACCGGCCTGATGGCCCTCGACGGCTCGATCGAGATGTTCACCTAAAGCGCCGGAAAATCCTGGGGCCGGCATGCGCCGTCGGCGGCGGCAAGAACCCTGAGTTCTGCACCGACGTGATGTGTCCCCATCAAGACGACGACTGGCGCCAATATAGTCGGGCCGCTACGGTTGCTGTCAGGAGGAGTTCGAGGAAGGGATGGCAGAAGAAAGCGAAGCGACCGAGGCATTGGGCACGCCACCGCGGAGCGGTTGGGCGCGCATGGTTGTCGAGCTCCATGTGAACAATTTGGGGGCGGGCCTGTCGTTCTGGCGGGACGTCCTCGGCTTTGAGACCGCCTTCGAGAGGTCGGAAGAGCGGTTCGCCTATCTGGAGCATCCGGAAGGCCACCAAATCATGTTGTGCCAGCGGCATGGTCGTTTCGAGACGGGACCTCTGGACTTTCCCCTTGGCCAGGGAGCCATGTTCCAGATCTACTTTGCGAGCATCGAGCGGGTATTGTCCGCCTTCGGAGTGAGCAACTGGCCAATCTATCTCGGGCCACGTGAGGTGTGGCGCAGGACCGGAGATTGTGAGAGCGGACAGAGAGAAGTTTTCGTGCAGGACCCGGACGGCTACCTGCTCATGATCGCAGAGAACATAGGCCGGGGGACGATCAGACCATAGTGTCGGCTCTCCGAATCGCCACCGTGGCCCTTGCCGCGGCACTTTCCCAGAAATCGGATAAGCTTTCACCGCATTCTAAAGGGGGGCGGTCATGCAGTGGATCATCCGAGCGCTTGTGATTGGGATCGCGCTCGCCTCAGTTGCTGCCAGAGCGGATCAAGCAGCAAGCTGCGGTAGTCCGCCCGATTTACACGACGGCTGGTCGGTTGCCGCGCCCGAGCAGGAAGAGCTCGATCCGGCGCTGATCTGCGGCATCGGCCCGCGCCTCGATGGTTGGGAGGAGGCCAATCCTCATGCGGTGGTTGTCGCGCGCCACGGGGCGCTGGTCTACGAGCACTATTTTGCCGGGGAAGATTGGCGCTTGAGCATGCCGCTTGGCGTTGTAACCTTCGACGCCGCGACCAAACACGACATGCGCTCGATCAGCAAGAGCGTGACCTCGTTGCTCGTCGGCATCGCCTTCGACCGCGGATGGCTCACCGACCTCGACGCGCCGGTGCTCTCATTTTTCCCGGAATACGAGTCCCTGCGTACGCCGGAAAAGGATCGCATCACGCTGCGTCATGTGCTAACGATGTCGTCCGGCCTTGCCTGGGACGAGACGAGCGTACCCTACACCGATCCGTCGAACAGTTGGTGGCAGATGGACGTGGCCCCGGATTCGCGTCGCTATGTGTTGGAAAGACCGCTCGCCGCGCAACCGGGCGAGGTGTTCAATTACGACAGCGGCAGTGCCGACTTGCTCGGTCTGATATTGCGCAAAGTCTCCGGCAGGCGGCTCGATGCCCTCGCCAAGGAGGCTCTGTTCGACCCGCTCGAGATCGACGATTGGGATTGGGACGACACCGCGGGGTTCAATCCGTCAGCGACGGCCGGGTTGCGGCTGCGGCCACGTGACCTGGCGAAGATCGGCCAACTCGTACTGCAACACGGCGCTTGGCACGGGAGACAAATAGTCTCATCTGCATGGATCGATCAGTTGATCATTCCACGGATGACCGGCACGGGCCTGATGTTCAAC
This sequence comes from Allostellaceae bacterium, assembly GCA_035272665.1. GTDB lineage: Bacteria > Pseudomonadota > Alphaproteobacteria > ATCC43930 > CGMCC-115725 > AP-15. The sequence continues at coordinate 3,588 of DATEQL010000011.1, read as the reverse complement.
GGCCGGGAAGGCATTACATCCTATGGTTATCTGTGGTGGCTCGGGCACGTAGCGGATGATCGCCCTGAGCACAATTTGGTGACTGCTTCCGGTTATGGCGGGCAGCGCCTCTTTATCGTGCCGAGCCTAGACCTGGTGGTCGTGTCTACTGCCGGCGTCTATGGCGGCAAGTCATCTGGCCTCACCGGGGCCACGGCCTTAAACGATTTCGTTCTCCCTGCTGCTGCCGCAGTCGCGCATTGACGCAGCGCCGCGTCAGCACCGCGGAGTCTCCATGCGTGATCTCCGCGCTATAGCGAGCGGACGATAGGCTTCGGGCGCGCGTGCTCGCCCCGGTCTACTGGCTGGTTCGACTCCTGCTGCACAGGCGGTGACCGATTTACCATTGCCCAGGACCCAAGAAGCGGCGATCCTGGCCCCACAACCCACCCGGTATCGGGGGAATGTCGGATGAATCCTCGCGCAAGATTTGTAAGACAGTTGCCCATAGGTGCCGCGACTATCTTCGTCACAGGGACCATCTTCGTCACAGGATTGTTGTTGCTGACGACGGGACGGTCGCACGCTCAAGCAACCCACGAAGCGTCGACGGCGGGATCTGGCGCCTGCGTCGGAGATGATGGCGGCATCACGCTGTCTCCAGGCTTCTGCGCAACTGTTTTCGCAGACAAATTGGGCCATGCCCGGCATCTCGCGGTGGCTCCGAACGGGGTCGTCTACGTCAATACCTGGAGCGGGCGCTATTACCACAACGACACGCCCCCGCCCGGTGGGTTTCTGATTGCCCTGCAGGATACCGAGGGCGACGGCCGGGCCACCATGATCGTTCGCTTTGGTCCAACCAAGGCGCAGGGCAACGCAGGGGGAACCGGCATCGCCCTCTACAAGGGCTACCTCTATGCCGAGACGAACGATCGCATCGTACGTTACCAGCTACCGTCGAGTGGTATCGAGCCGACAGGAGCGCCGGAGACCGTCGTGTCGGGATTGCCGCTGACCGGCGATCATCCGATGCATCCCTTCGCGATCGACCCTCAGGGCAACCTCTACGTCGACCTGGGATCTGCTACCAATTCGTGCCAGAGCCAGAATCGCATGCCGAATGTGCCGGGCAACGACCCCTGCACGGAATCGGGGACCCGGGCCGGCACCTGGCGCTACGACGCCAACCGGCTGGATCAGCATTTCTCCCCCGCCGAGCGCTTCGTCACGGGTCTCCGCAACGGCGAGGGGATCTCCTTCGATTCCGCGGGCAGGATTTTAGCGACCCAGCATGGCCGGGACCAACTTGGGCAAAACTGGCCCAAGCTGTACACATTGAAGCAGAACGCCAACCTGCCGGCCGAGGAATTGGTCGAACTGCGGCAAGGCCGCGATTTCGGCTGGCCGGAATGCTATTACGACGATGCCCAGAATAAGCTGGTCCTCGCCCCGGAATATGGTGGCGATGGCGGGAAGGCGGTGGGCGTCTGCGCGCAGAAGGAAGCACCGGTCGCAGCTTTCCCGGCCCATTGGGCGCCCAACGACATGCTGATCTATCAGGGCAACCAGTTTCCGTCGGCCTATAAAGACGGCGCCTTCATTGCATTCCACGGGTCCTGGAACCGCGCCCCGGAACCGCAAGGCGGCTACAACGTGGTGTTCCAGCCGTTGGCCGACGGCAAGTCCTCCGGGCCGTTTGTGGTTTTCGCGGACGGTTTTGCCGGAGCGATCAAGCAGCCAGGCCAGGCGGCACATCGCCCGACTGGGCTGGCGGTTGGGCCTGACGGTGCATTGTATATCGCCGACGATCAGGGCGGTCGGATTTGGCGCGTCACCTTCCAGGGTGGGAACAAAGCGACCGGAATTGCGGCCGCCGCACCTCCGCCTCCCACAGCACAGGCTTCGACATCCGGCAATGTTCTGCCGCCGGAGGGTATTCATCCCAACGCCGGCGCAAGCCCACTCCCGATACCGCCGGGCGCATCGCCGGACCAGGTCGCGTTGGGCGAGCGCATTTTTGCGGGACAGGCCGATGGGGGGACATGCGCGGGATGCCACGGCACGAACGGCAAGGGCACGGGCATGGGTTCCGATTTGACGAGCGGCAAGTGGCTATGGGGCAACGGCAGCGTCCAGGCGATTACCCGGACGATCGCTGATGGCGTACCGAAGCCCAAGAACCACACGGGCGCGATGCCGCCCATGGGCGGCGCCCAGCTATCCAAAGCCGATCTCGCCGCAGTAGCAGATTATGTGTGGTCGATTGGTCACCAGAAGCCGCATTGAGAAGGCGAGCACGAACCGCCTGAAGCAAGCGTAGACCGTTGGCATCGCGTCGGCCGGCGGCGTCTCTTGATCTGGCGGACGGGGCATGTGCCTGCGAGCTCGCCCGGTTTCACATCAACCTGCAGCGCCTACTCGATCCTAACCGACAAACCCACCGTTGCGGGTCCCTCGTGCCCGTGCCGACAACTACAGCCAAAACGCGTATCCTAATATGCTCTATGTCAGTGTATTTAATTTCCGCATTGGTCGTGCATCAACCCACTACCACCCAATAGAATCTTCTTCCAAGTGTGAGCTACGTCACACGTCACGGGCGATTCTTGAGCTAGATGGTCCGTCTGGGAGCGGTCCACTTGGGAAATTGGCGGTTCCATAAACGCGGGAGCTAGACATGCGAGGCACTTTCGACGTTGACGACGTTATCCTGAATTTCGATCCCGCCGCCCCCCAACACCGCTTCCGGGCAGCCGGACTTCACGCCGCTCATGCAGCCGCCGAGGCGGCGTTGCCGCTTAGCATTCCCTGGCCCGCCGGGACCGCGCCCACGCCCGCGCCGCTCGCGACCCCGCCCGCTGAGACTGATGATCTCTCGCGTTTCAACGGCTACGAAGCGGTGGTCATGACCTGGACCTCGGCCGAGGCCTCCGCGATGGCGACCTTGTTCACGCCGGGCTATCCCATCTCGGCGTGGTACGAGTACCGGAACGATATAACCCAGTACATCCCGCTGGTGACAGGCAGCAACGCGCCGTTCAACAGCCGCGAGGCCGACATGGCGCGCTATTATCACAGCCTCGGCCTCTATTTCCCCTGCACCATCCGCGGTACCCGCGTGCTGCTGATCAAGTCCGGTCTGCATCTCGATTACGACGGTCCGGCGACCCCACTGCGCCAGCTTGTCCAGGGGATCGCTCAGACAGTCGCGCCAAAGATCTTCATCACTACCGGCACCGGTGGTGGAATCGGCGCCGGTGTCAGCCTCGGCGACGTCGTAATCGCCGGCTCCGTCCGGTTCGATTGCAAACAGCAATTCGCCAAAGAGCCCTGGGCATCCGCCGCCTACACCCCATCCGCGCTGCCCGCTGGCACGCTCGCCGCGATCACACCGGCTCTGACCAGCGTCAACGCCGCGCGGATCCCGAAGGCAAGGCCGATTCCGCAATTCTTCTCGGCGACGACCGATGCCGTTGTCACCACCGATTTCTTCGCCTTCGACGATTCCACCAATTATTACAAGCTACAGGGGCTCGGCCGTGCCTGCGACATGGGCGACGCCATGGTGGGCAACGCTCTGCAGAGCTTCGCCGACATCTCCTGGTA
>DATEQL010000010.1:0-8119 GCA_035272665.1 Allostellaceae bacterium | reverse complement strand
CGTGATCGAGCTTCTGGTAAAGCGGGGCTTCATCACCGCCAAGGGGACTTCCCGCGAGGGCAAGCGGCCGGAGCGGACCGTCTTTGCGCTCACTCCGTCCGGGTACGACGAGCTGCACGCCTGGATGCAGGACCTGCTGCGCGATCCGGTGAACGATTATCCGCATTTCGCGGCGGGGCTCAGCCTTTTGCCCGTGCTGCCGCCGGAGGAAGCGGTGGCCCTGCTCCGGGACCGAGCAATACGCCTATCGGCCGAAGCAACGCGGATCGAAACCCATCTTGCGGAGCTGGCACAGCAAGAGGTTCCCGTTCCGGCCGAGGAATTGCCCCCACAGCTGGTCGGAAAGAAATTTCCGCCGATTTTCGTCGTCGAAACCGAATACGCGCTGGCTCTGGTCAAGGCGGAGCTTGCCTTCGTCAACGACCTCGTCCGCCGCATCATCGAAGAAGGCTGGGGCCCGCTCGACTTGTGGCGCGAGCTGCAGGCCGCCTGCGCGCGCCAGCACGAAGCAAGCGGCGTCGCACGGGAGGGCGCCATGTAAGCCGATCGAAAGCATCGAAAGCCCCGACGATGCTGGAACATCGCCGGGGCCGAACCCGAAAACCGAACGCGCGGAGCGCGCGGGCCTCAGGCACGCAGCCATAAATTAGCAGCGAAGGCTCCGCGAGAACAGCGCCCTGGGTATGCAAGCAATAGGCGCCGACACCTCTTGTCGTCTCAAAGGAGCGTCAAATGTCCGAACCATTCCATGTCCTGATCATCGGCGGCGGCATCGGCGGCCTCACGCTCGCGCAGGGTCTGAAGCGAGCCGGGGTCAGCGCGGCGGTCTACGAGCGCGATCGCACCCTAACCGACCGGTTGCAGGGCTACCGGGTGCACATCAGCCCAACCGGTGGCCTCGCCCTACATGAGTGCCTGCCGCGGCACTTGTTCGAGGTCTTCGACCGCACCTGCGGGGCACCCAACACGGCGGTGCGCTTCTTCACCGAACAGATGCGCTTGCTGCTCGCCTTCGATAGGGATCTCGTTGCCAATACCGATCCGGTCGCACGCCACCGCTCGGCCAGTCGCATCACATTGCGCCAGGTACTGCTGGCGGAGCTCGATAATGTGCATTTCGGCAAAACGTTCCAGTGCTACGAAGACCACGATGGACACATCACCGCGTATTTCGAGGACGGGACTTCGGCGGAGGGCAATGTTCTGGTAGCTGCGGACGGGGGCGGCTCGCGCGTGCGCCGGCAGTTTCTGCCCGATGCGCAGCGCCTCGACACCGGCGTGGTCGCCATCGCCGGCAAAATCTTTCTCGATACGGCGCGCGATCGGATCGCGCGGCCGCTGCTCGACGGCATCAGCCTCGTCGCCGCACGCGGCGGGCTCGGGCTGTTTGTCGCGATCCAGGAGATGACCGGCGGTCCAGTCGGCGGCATCGGCGGCAACGAGCCCGCCCTCGCCGGCACCGGGAACCTGTACGAGAACGCGCGCAGCTATCTGATGTGGGCGCTCAGCGCCAAGCGCGAGAAATTCGGTCTCACCGACGTCGAGCAGGCGGACAGCGCTGCGCTGGCGGCGGTCGCCGCACGCATCATAGCCGGCTGGTCGCACGCTTTTCGCGACCTGGTCGGGCTCGCCGATCCGACCACGATCTCGTACCTGCCGATCCGCACTTCGGTTCCGCATGCGCCCTGGCGCACGGGTCGCATTACCCTCCTCGGAGACGCGATCCATTCGATGACACCTTATCGGGGCATCGGCGCGAACGTGGCGATCAAGGACGCCGCACGCCTCAAGCGCGCTCTCGTCGCAGCGCGTAGTGGCGAGCGAGACCTCATCGAGGCGATCCACGATTATGAAACCGGCATGCTGGACTACGGTTTCCGTGCCGTGCGCAATTCACTCAAGGCGATGCACCAGACCGTCAGCGACAGCCTGCCGGGGCTGATGCTCTCGCGACTAACGATGCGGGCGATCAACGCAATGCCACCAGTGAAACAGATCGTGGCGAGGCGATTGGGCGAGGAGTGAGGCTCAGCCGGACGGTTGCGGCTGCTGCTGCGCCGCCAATGTGTCGTCAATCTCCTTGGCACGCAGCGCCGCCGGACGAGCGCTGAGCCGCCCCCAATATTGCTGGAAGGCGGGGCGCTTCTCGATCGTGCCGAACTGCATGCCAAAACCGATACCGGACCCGAAATAGACATCGGCAGCGGTGAAGCTGTCGCCGACCACATATTCTGCTCGCGACACCGCCCCCTCGAGCGCATTGATGACATTTTCGAAACGTCCGTAACCCATCATCCTTTCGCGCTCCTGCGGCACCACAAAGCCCATCGCCTTATTGGTCCACGCCGCCTCGAGCGGGCCGGCGACGAAGAACAGCCAGCGATAGTAGGGACCACGCAGCCGATCGCCGGGCGACGGCGCAAGGCGCGCCTCCGGAAACGCGTCGGCGAGATAGGCGCAGATGGCGGCCGCTTCGGTCACCACCGTGTCGCCATGTCGGATCGCCGGCACTTTTCCCATCGGATTGATCGCGAGATAGGCAGGGGCCTTCATCGTCGTGCCGTAATCGAGCAGCTCGGTGCGGTAGGGCTGCCCGATTTCCTCGAGCATCCAACGGACGATCCGGCCGCGCGACATCGGATGGGTGTAGAAGGTGAGCTCATCGGTCATTTAACAGTTCCACTCGTAAGCCTGGCGCAGCGCCGCCAGATCCAATTTCTTCATCTGCAGCATCGCTCGCATGACTCGGCCGGATTTTTTGCCGTCCGTACCGGCCATCATCTCGAACAAGGCTGCGGGAACGATTTGCCACGAGACGCCGTACTTGTCCTTCAGCCAGCCGCATTGCTGCGCCCGTTCGTCGCCGCCTTCGCGCAGTATGTCCCAGTAACGATCGACTTCGGCCTGCGTCTCGCATCTCACCACAAACGAAATTGCCTCGGTGAACTTGAAGTGAGGTCCACCGTTGAGCGCGGTAAATTCTTGGCCCTCGAGGCGAAAGCTCACGGTCATCGCCGATCCCTCCGGCCTGCCGTGAACCTCGAACCCTTCCTTGCCATAACGGGTGACAACTCCCACAGCTGAATTGTTGAAGAGCGAGACGTAGAAGTTCGCGGCCTCCTCCGCCCGATCGTCAAACCACAGACAGGGCGTGATCTTCTGTATGATAGCCACGGCCATTCCTTTTAGACCTTGGACCGTGATCAGGATTCCGAGCCTTCCGGGACCCAGCGCCCCGTAGGAGCGACAAAACCCCGATCACCGTACCGGTCGTGGTGCCGAACCCAGTCGCTCAGGTTCCGGTTGGGGCCGGTCTCGTCGCGGCCCTTTGGCACGAGATCGAGGAGCCGGTAGGTGCCGAGCACGTCTTCGCCGCCGCGCCCGAAGGATGAGTAAGTATGGAAGACGTCACCATTTACGTCTTTGTAAAAGACGCTGCGGCCGGAAAGTTCCTCGACCCCGATCCTGCAGATTTCATAGTTGTAATAGCCCTCGCCTTTGGCAATTTCGTCCCGAAGGAGACATGGAAATCGTAATTGAAATCGCCGCCGGCGGACGACACCCACTTGATATGCCATCCCATCCGCTCTTTGAAGGCTTCGATTTCCGGTAGCGGCGCACGCGAAACGGCAACATAGCTGACATCGCGCTGCGCAAGGTGGACAAGGATGCCGTCGACATGGTCGAGCTCGAAGGAGCATCCAACACACCCCTCGGTCCATCCGGGACCGAGCATGAAATGCTTAATGATCAGCTGGCTGCGTCCTCCAAAGAGGTCGGCGAGGGTCTCGTTCCCATTCGGCCCCTCGAAGACATAAGGCTTCTCGACCTTGACCCACGGCAGCGCGCGCCGCTCGGCGGCGAGCCGATCGCGCAGCCCGGTCAATTCCTTTTCCCTGACCAAGAGTTGCTTGCGGGCAGCGAGCCACTCGTCGCGCGATACGATCGGGTGCTGCATCGGTCGACCTCCTTTAACATGTGTTGATTTGTGCATTTCAGTCCTGCGCCAGATAGTCGGCCAGGCATTCCAGCGCACTCGCCCAGCCGCCCTGATGCAGATCGCGCGCCGTGACCGTCTCGAACACGGCCTGGCGCAATGTCAGTTTCGTCTTGGCGCCGTATTCCGCGAGGGTGACCGTAACCACCGTTTCGTGGCCGGGCTTGCCGTCGGCATCCTCCCACGCGAAGGTAAAGACGAGCCGTTCCGGCGCGACGACCTCGCGACAGACGCCGCGCTGCCGGTGCTCGGTCCCTTCCGGCGAGCGCATGCAGACGCGATAGATGCCGCCGGGCCGGATGTCCATCTCGCAATAAGCCGTGGTAAAGCCTTGCGGCCCCCACCAGCGCACCGCCCTCTCGGGTTCGGTCCATGCTTTAAAGACGAGCTCACGCGGCGCGTCGAAAATGCGTGTGATGACGAGTTCGCGATCCACCAATGTGGAGGCGGCGCCGATGATTGCTGCCATCCTTCGTTCCTTCGCTTAAGCGATACGTTAATTAACCGATGAGCTAACTAAGGGGGACGGCAGCTCATGTCAAGGGGCGGCTGGAGCCCGAAAGCAACGCAGGTCGGCTGCGTTTCACACGCAGGTCCGACCGAGCATTGCCGACCCTCGGGACCGAGCCCGAAACTCACCGCAAAGCTCTCGGCGAATTCCACAAAAAGATCGGAACCGTCAGCCGAGGCTTACGGTCGGAACCGGCCTGATCGCGCTCGACGGCTCGATCCGGATGTTTGGCTGATGACGGTCGGCCCGACGCGGCTCAATTCGGCCGCGCGAAACCGCGGAAGGCGTGCGGCAGGCGGCGGATGTCCTGGACGAGGTCGGGTGGCACCTCGCCGGCGCCGTCCCCTCGCAGCGTCAGCGCATCGACGAGGCCGCCGAAATGCCGATCGATCGCCTCGACGATCTGATCGTGGCGACCTACTGCGGCGAAGAGATGGGCGACATCGTCGGGCACCTCCCTCGCCATCTCGCTCCACTTTCCCTGCCGGGTCAGCGCGTTGAGCTTGCGGCCGAGATCCTCGAGCCCGTGCACGGCCAGCACCGGATAGTAAGCCGGCGTCGAGCCGTAGAAGGCGACGCGCTGGCGCACCCATTCGAAGCGGCGCGCAACCGCCTCGTCATCGGGCCCGGTCGCGAGAAAACCGCCGCCCGAAATCTCGTATTGTGCCCGCTCGCGTCCGGCCTTGGCGAGGCCGGCCGCGATGCGCGGCATGATCTCCTCCGTGAGATACTTGCCGGTACAGAAGCCGTGCAGTTTGACGCCGTCGCACTCCTCGGCGGCGACCTTGAGCATCGCCGGACCGACCGCGGCGATCATGACCGCCGGCGGCGGCGCGTCGATCGGCTCGGGGGCGAAATTGGGTGTCATCAACGTAAAGCGGTAGTGCTCGCCCTCGAAAGCCGGTTTCTCGCCGGTCTTCCAGCATCGCCAGATCGCGCGAAGCACTTGGACGTATTCACGAATGCGCGGCGCCGGCGGTGTCCACGGCACCGAGAAGCGCCGTTCATTGTGCGCCCGGACTTGTGAGCCGAGGCCGGCGACGAAGCGGCCGCCGGTGGCGCCGGCGAGGTCCCAGCCGACATTGGCGACCGCCATCGGCGTGCGGGCGAAGGCGATCGCCACACCGGTGTGCAATTCGATTCGCCGGGTCGCGGTTCCGGCCACCGCTAACGCCAGAAACGGGTCGTGCTTGTTCTCCATCGAGACGACACCGTCGTAGCCCTCCGCCTCGACCGCCCGGGCCGCCGCTCCGACCTTGCGGAGATCCTCCTGCGGCAATGTCGCAAAAACCCGCATCGGTGCCTCCCTTTTCGTACACTTCGCCGGGATGATATATCGATCGAGCAACCGACCGACCTATGATCATCGCGACCGATGATCGCCAGCGTTGCAAGGAGGGAACATGAGCAGGGTAATCTCTCGCCGTACGGCGATGATCGTCGCCGGAGTAACGGCGGCCGCCTGGGCGGCTGGGCTCGCACTCGCCGCGCCCACATCCTTCAAGGTGCCGCTCTCCGGCGCACAGCAAGTGCCGCCGGTCCAGACGCCCGGCACCGGCACGGCCGACCTGACCTATGATCCGACCACGCGGGTTGTCACCTGGTCGATCACCTTTAGCGGCTTGTCGACCCCGGTCACCATGGCCCATTTCCACGGCCCCGCCGCAGAAGGCAAGAATGGCCCCGTCGTAATCTGGCTCACCAAACAAGGGAGTCCGGTCGAGAGTCCGATCAAGGGCGAGGCGACGCTGACCCCGGAGCAGGTCCAACAGTTCTCGGCTGGGGAATGGTACATCAACGTGCACACGCGCGACCATCCGGCCGGAGAGATCCGCGGTCAGGTGATGCCGCCCAAAGGGTGAGCGATCCTCACAGGTAGTTTGCGAGCGCCGCGGCCGCGGCCGCGGCCGCGGCAAACAAGAGAAGTGCACGCGTCGGAAGGGCCATGCGCGGCGCCGGCACATTTACCGGCAGCCTTTTTCGGCCCGTGATCATCGGAACCAGCAGGTTGTGCCGCTTCGCCACGCCGTAGACGAGGATCGCCAGCACGTGCAACGCCGCCGCTGCCAACAGCGCATCCCACAAAAGTTTGTCGTGCAGCGCGGTCACCATGTTGGCGATGCGGGCGGGCGACAACTCGGTCAACGGCCCTTCATTCGCGACGTCGTTGTCGACATAGAGGCCGGTAAGCGCTTGGGCGAGCAACAGCGCGATCAGGAGTATGACCATCCAGCCACCCGCCGGGTTGTGGCCGGCTTGGACATCGGGTTCGCGACGAAAGAGGTGGGCCAGATGGTGCGCGGCCGTCCGCGGCGAGGCGAGAAAGCAGGAGAACCGCGCAGTTTCGCTGCCGAAGAAGCCCCAAAGCAACCGGAACAGCAGCAACGCCAGCAGTGCATCGCCGACCCAAGCATGCCAGTCCATCCAGTTCATTCGCCAGGTCAGATAGGCTGCCGGCACGAGGCCTACGACAAGCCAGTGAAACAGGCGTGTCGGCAGGTCCCAGATGAACACGATGCGGCCGGCCCCATTTATGACCCGGGGCAAACTCGCCGCGGCGCCGCGGCTTGCTTCTTCGGTTACGCCGGGTAGGTTTTTGTCTCGCATCTTCAGCCCTGAGCGTTGCGCGGCGCGGGCCATTCGTCGATAGATTCATCCTCAACCCTTCGAAGAGAGCAAGATGCCGAGGAATGTCGCGATCGGGCTCGGCCTGATGGAGTTCCCGTTCACCGGGGTCGCCGGTTTCTGGCGCTGGGTCGATCTGTGCGAGGCGGGTGGCATCGATTCGCTGTGGCAGACCGACCGCATGGTCAGCCGCGAGCCGATACTCGAATGCATGAGCGTGATGGCCGCACTCGCCGGCCGGACCCGCCGGCTCAAATTCGGCGTCAACGTTCTGTCGCTGGCGTTCCGCGACCCGGTTTTGCTGGCCAAGCAGTGCGCGACGATCGATGTCTTGTCCGAAGGGCGCCTGTTGCCTGCCTTCGGCATCGGCAGCCCGCTGGCACCCGAATGGCGGACATTGAACCTCGACACCAAGACGCGCGGCCGCAAGACCGATGAGGGGCTGGAGATCATCCGCCGGCTGTGGCGCGAGGACGAGGTCGATTTCGAGGGTGTCCATTATCACCTGACCGGCGCCTCGATCGCGCCAAAGCCGGTCCAGCCCGACCTGCCGATGTGGATCGGCGGCTCGTCTGAAGCCGCGATCCGGCGCACCGCGCGGTTCGGCACCGGATGGCAGGCGGGCGCCGAGACGCCGGCCCAGGTGGGGCCGGTCATCGCCGGCATCCGTGCCGCCGCCGCTGCCGAGGGACGGGCGATCGACGACGACCATTACGGCGCCGGCATCCCGTTCCGCTTCGGCCGGGCCGATGATCCCGCCCTCACCCGCCTGTTCGAAGCCTACCACAAGCGTACCGGGCGTGACCCGAGACATTATTTTGCGATCGGCGACGCGGGCGCGATCGTCGAGCGGATCGCTGCCTATGTCGAGGCCGGGATCTCCAAATTTATCCTGCGCCCGGCGGCGCGCGGCGACGACGAGATGCTGGCGCAGACCCGACGGCTGATCGAGGAGGTGCTGCCGCTCGTCGCCCTGCGCTGGCCGA
>DATEQL010000009.1:0-5367 GCA_035272665.1 Allostellaceae bacterium | reverse complement strand
CAAGAGGCCTACCAAAAAATATGCGCCGGGATGGAAGCTCCGGCTTGTCGCTCGGGAAGGGCGATAGCCCCGGAGTTGGCCGTCTTCGGATCAACAGTTTCTTTGGTCGGCTTTGGGTCGGGCGCGCGCTTCGCCGCGATTTTCGGCCATTTCAATCGCCGGCTGCCCCTTGGAGCAAATCCCAACGCCTTCTGCTGGCAAAGCGCCTGATCCATAGCCACCGCCGCGCCGCTTATGTCTGCCCCGAGTGGGCGTTAGGTCGGTGACTCCGGCACCTTTACCGCTGGCGTTTCGATACGAGCGACCGGTCGCCCTTCCTCGATATTGACCCTCAGGGCGAAACCGTAGCAATCGACATCGAGCGCGATGTCGACGTCCTCCTGGTGCAGGAACGGACGGGCCGAATCATGAAAGCGTCCGACATCGCCGCCTGCGAGGATGAGGCGGCGAACGGCGTCCGCATCGCCCGGTCTGCTTTCGAGACGATTGCGAAGGTGAATCGCGCACAGTTCGTCCTCATCGGTTCGCTTGATGCCATTGTCACCCATGGCGACGAGAGAGACTTGATCAGGCGAGCCCGAGAGAATGGCGCGGACGGTCGCCTCTGCCGTGGCCAGCGAGGCGGCGTAGAGCCGCTCGGCCTGGCGTGCCGCGACGATGCCCTGCGTGCCGGCGCTGGTCCGCTGGATGATCGTCTTGCCGCGGAAATCGACGGTCGAGATCTCAAAGGGCGAATTGCCGAAATCGAAGCCAGCCGGTGCCCGCTCTCGGACCTCACCCATACAGATCTGGCCGATCCCGGCATCGCGAAGCGCCAATGCTTCCTCGGCCGTGCTGACCATCACGATGCTCGTTGCTCCGTTCGCCAAGGCGACGGCAGCAGTGGTGAAAGCGCGGAAAACGTCGATGACCGCCACGGTGCCGGTCGCTCGCTTCGCGCCTTCGAGCAGGCTATAGATCGAAATTTCCATCGTCACAGACCTCTATCAGCACGCACAGGCACAAGGCCCCGCACCAACCGGCTCGCCACCCTCATCGTTTCCGGCGAGCGGCAGAGGGGTGCCTTCACCCTTTGGCTAGCAGGTATCCAGCGGCGGCGGGTCCTCGCGGACGACCTCCTCGGCGAGACTGTTGTCGACCGCCTGCTCGAATGGGACGCCTTGCTTGACGAAATGGCCGGAGACGAGCCCCGCCTTCAGCCGGTCATAGCCGGCCCGCGGCAGGATCGGGTCGCGGCCCCAGATGCCGAGTGCCCGATAGCGAGAGACCGCGGCGCGCAGCAAGGTCGGCGGCACGCTCGGAAAGAACGATTGCACCGCATCGGCGAGTGCCTCGGGCGGCTTAGTGTGAAGCCACTTCTGGGTCCGGTAGAGGCCGCGCACGAGTTTCTTCAGCTCCTCGCGGCGCGCGGCGAGCACGCTGCGCCGCGCGTAGAAACTCGTGTACGCGGTCGGGCCGCGCGTCGCGGCGGCGTACCAGAGGTGGCCCTCGCCGGCGGCGATCAGCTCCTCGGCAAAGGGCTCGAACAGCTGCACGACATCGAGCTCGCCGCGCCGCAAGGCCGCGGCGTTGTCAGCCATCGTCCGATCGGCGATCCGCGGCAGTGCTTCGGGATCGAGACCGGCGCGGCGCAGATCCTCCTGCAGGCAGAGCCACGGTGTCGGCACCTCGCTGACCGTCGCAACCCGCTTGCCGTAGAGATCGGCGAGAGCGAAATCCGGACGTGGCTCCCTGCCGACCAACAAGAAGGGATCGCGGGTGACGACCGCGCCAAAGCAGACCAGATCGCAATCTGCCCGGCTTTCGTACATCTGCATGACTCGCATCGGCCCGCCCCAGGCGACGTCGACGGTGCCGGCGAAGAGACCGGCCGGCGCCTCGGCGGGGGCGGTCGCGCTGACAAAGTCGATCGCCACACCCTCGCGCCGATAGGCACCGAGCCCCAGCGCCGCGTAATAGGGCGCGTATAGCAGCCCGCGGAGCGATTCCTGCAGCGTGACGGGCATACTGTCTCCTGTCCCTGGTGGTTCCCTGTTACGCGGATTGCGCTCCCTGATCGGCCGATTTAATTCCCTCTTCGGTCGTCTAGGGATTTGCCTTCGGGTTTACGAAAATAACAATGGGTTGCCGACACGGATTTCGTTCCTGAACAACCCCAAAATCGATTTTAGCCAGTATCTTCCCGCCCACCAGGAACCCTCGGGTCAGGTTTCCGCGGCGCGCAGGATGCGCTCGGCCGCGTCGGCGAAGACCTGGGCGCCGAGCACGATGTCCTCCTCCGTACTGTCCTCGGACCAGTGGTGGCTGATGCCGCCGAGGCTCGGGATGAACATCATCCCGGCCGGCATCCGATACGACAGCACCGCGGCGTCGTGGCCCGCCGCACTCGGCAGCCGCAGATGCATGCCCGGCGCATGCCGTTCGGCCGCCGCCTCGATCTGGGCCTGAAAGCCGGGATCCATCGGACGCGGCTCGCTGCGCGCCATCGGCTCGATCGCGATCCGGCAAGGACCGGCGCGGTCGGCCTCGCCGACGAGCTCGAGCAAGGTCTTCTCGAACAGAGCGAGCCGCTCGGGATCGGCGTCGCGGAACTGGACCTGCATCTCGGCGTGGCCTGGGATGACAGAGGGGGCGTTTGGTTCGATCAGCATCCGGCCGATCGTCCATACCGTGCGCGGACCGGCGATCTCGGGGAAGCGGTCGTGTATGCGGGTCGCCAGCCGCACCATCGCCACCCCGGCATCCTTTCGCCGCACCATGCGCGTCGTCCCGGCATGGTTCTGCTCGCCGGTCAGCGCGACCCGGTAGTTCCAGATGCCGACGATCGTCTCGACCACGCCGATGCGCAAGCCGCTGGTGTCGAGTGTGTCGCCCTGCTCGATATGCGCTTCGAGATAGCCGACATCATGCCCGGGCTCGACGCGCTCGCGCAGACGATCGGCAAAGCCGGCGCGCTGCAAGGCCTCGCGCAACGGCGTGCCGTCGTCGCGGCCCCGAAGCCGGTCGATTTCATCCTCGGGAAGCGCGTCGGTGAACGAGCGGCTGCCGAGCATATTACCGTAATGGCCTTCCTCGTCGGCCCAGGCGGCGACATCGATGCCGAGCCCAGCGCAGCCTGGGTCCGCGGCAAAGGCGCGGGCCAGCTCGAGCCCGTAGATCACCCCGAGCGCGCCGTCGAGCCAGCCGCCATAGGGCTGGGTCTCGCTGTGCGAGCCGACCAGGAGCCGGCGCTGCGCCCGCGGGTTCCGGCCGATCACATTGCCGATGCCGTCGATCACCGTCTCGAGCCCGGCCTCGCGGAGTTGTTCGGCGAGCCAATGCCGTGACTCGACATCGACCGGCGAATAGGTCGGCCGATGGACCCCGGTCTTGTAGCGGCCGAATGCGGCCAGCCGCCGCAAATCTGCGACGACGCGTCTTCCGTCGATGGTCGGCATGCCGGCGCTCCTTCCCTCGGGCCGTGGCGATGGAGCGGAGAGTAGCCTAGGATTGCGATCCAATAAAACGACAGCCCACGCCGCCATGCCCGCCCCCTCCCCTCCACGTGTGGCACTCCTCGGCTTCTCGATCGAGTGCAACAAATTCGCGCCCGTGGCCACCAAGGCGCATTTTCTCGCCCGCACCTATCTCGAAGGCGAGGCGATCATCGAAGACGCACGCTCGGCGACGCCGCGCATGCTGCCCGAAACGCCGGGCTTCGTCGCCGCGATGGACGCCTCTGGTCCCTGGACGCCGGTCGGCATCGCGCTGGCGATGACCGAGCCAAACGGGCCGGTCGAGCATGTTTTCTTTGTCGAACTGCTCGACACGATCGAGCGCCGGCTCAGGGCGGTATTGCCGGTCGAGGCGGTCTACATCTGCTCGCACGGTGCCGCGCTGACGACCGAGGAGGACGACCCCGACGGGGTGCTGTTCGAGCGGGTGCGGCAGATCGTCGGAGCGGGCGTACCGATCGCCGCCACTCTGGACCTGCACGCCAACGTCTCAGAGCGCATGGTCGGGTCTGTCGATGCATTCATCGGTTACCGGACCAACCCGCATCTCGACATGCGCGAGCGCGGCGCCGAGGCGGCTACGGCGATCCGCGAGATGCTGGGCGGCCTCAGACCGCAGCGCGCCTTTATCCGGCTGCCGATCGTGCCGCCGACCGTGACCCTGCTGACCGCCGCCGGCCCCTATGCCGAGATGATCGATCTCGGCCAGCGCCGCATGAACCCCGAGATCATGAACGTCTCGGCGATGGGTGGCTTTGCCTTTGCCGACGCCGCCACATGCGGGCTGAGCGTGGTGGTGACCGCACGGCATGATAAGCGCGCCGCCGAGACCCTCGCCGGCGAGATCGCCGCGCTCGGTTGGGCCAATCGGGTACGCTTTTATCCGCAACTGACCTCGCTCGACGAAGCCGTCGCAAAGGCGCTCGCGGTTGGGAATGACCCCTCGCTCCCTGCGCTCGCCTTTGCCGATGTTGCGGACAACCCCGGCGGCGGCGGGCGCGGCAACACCGTCTTTCTGCTGCGCGCGCTTTACGCGGCCGGGGTCGAGGGCGCGCTGCTCGGCGTGTTTTTCGACCCGCCGCTCGCCGCCGAGGCGCACCGTCAGGGTGTTGGCTCGCATTTCGAAGCGCGGTTCAATCGCTCGGAGACCACCAACTTCTCCGAGCCTTACGCCGCCCCAGCAACGGTCGCAGCGCTGACTGACGGCTTTTGCGTCGGGCGGCGCGGCATCTACGCTGGCATGCGGCTCGAGCTCGGGCCTTGCGCGGCGCTCCGCGTCGGCGACGTCACGGTCGTGGTGATCTCACATCGGCTGCAATGCGCCGACCCGGTCTTTTTCGAGATGATGGGGCTCGATATCGGCCGGGCACGCTCGGTCGTCGTCAAATCGCGCGGCCATTTCCGCGGCGGTTTCGACGAGTTCTTCGGTCCCGAGCAGATCGTCGAGGTCGATCTCCCCGGCCTCACTTCGCCTATGCTGAACCGGTTCGCCTGGACCCGCCTGCCGCGCCCGGTCATCCCGCTCGACGAGGGCGTCGAATGGCAACCTCCGGCTCACGCCGCGTCGTGAAATATGATGCCGAGGGTGAAACGTTGGCCGAAGCGAATGCGGCTGACGCCGTGGCGCATCGTCACCCGATAAGGACCGCGGGTGCCTCGGACCGGTCGGTGATGGACCGGGAAGATCACCGCCTCGCCCCGCCGTAACGGCACGACCTCGCCGCGTGATTGAGCGCGAGGCCGTTGCTCGACGAGCAGGAACTCGCCGCCGGTGAAGTCGTCCTCGGTCGCGCTCAGCAGCACCGTCAGCTGGAGCGGGAAGACCAGCGGGCCATAGAGATCCTGGTGCAGGCAGTTGTAGTCGCCGGCTTCG
>DATEQL010000008.1:0-2462 GCA_035272665.1 Allostellaceae bacterium | reverse complement strand
CCTCCTGGCCGGGGCATGTGAGATCGCAGGTCAAATCGAAGAAGGCGCGGCCCGGTTGGATCAGGCGTTGCAGCTCGTCGAAAGGACGGGGGAGCGCTGGTTCGCCGCGGAGCTCGATCGGCAGAGAGGCCGGCTGCTGCTGCGGCAAGGCCATCCCGAAGCCGCCGAGGAGCTGTATCGCCAGGCCCTCGGCATCGCCCGAGAGCAGGAAGCCAAGCTCTGGGAGTTGCGCGCCGCCGCGAGCCTTGCCCGGCTGCGGCGCGGCCAGGGTCGCCGCGCCGCAGCCCGCGACCTGCTTGCCCCAGTCTACGGCTGGTTCACCGAAGGCTTCGCCACCCCCGATCTCAAAGAGGCAAAGGCGCTGCTCGACGAGTTGGAATGAGCGAGCTGTGCGCAGCGGATGCCTTCGACAGGCTTCCGTGCCCCGTCGACCAATGCCGGATGACGAGCGACAATTTTGCGCTAGGCCGGGAAGCGGACCGGATCTGCAGGGTTGCTCCAGCCGCGCGCGAACAGCTCGTGGAAGAGGGCGCGATAGACGCCGAGAAGCACCGCCGCCGGGCGGTGGTGGAGTTCTCTGCCAAATTCCGCTGCCGGTCCCCTGCCAACCCCGATTTGGGGTCCCAAAATTCCGCTGCGGGCAGGCACGCCCAAATATGCCCAAGCGAATGAATACCGCAGGTTTTCGGCGTTGAGACCGGCTCTTCGGGCGCCTAAAAGCGATTTTTCCCCTGCCGTCGGGCAATGTGAGGCGGTCAGCCAGGGCGCCGACCCTGTCACGGATCGTCCATCGGCGGCGCCAGGGTGAGCTTGCCGACGCGCGCTGCCGCATCTAGCTTTGGGGGGTCGTGCCACGGGAGCCTCGGATGTGCGGGATCGTCGGGTTGTTCTTCAAACGAGGTGCCGCGACGCCCGCCCTCGGGCCGCTGCTGGCCGGGATGCTGTCGCAGATGCGCGAGCGAGGTCCCGACAGCACCGGCTTTGCGCTCTACGGCGACGAGGCGCCGCCCGGCGCGTTTAAGGCGACGTTGCGCGCCCCCGACGCCGGATACGATTGGGCGGCGCTCGAAGGCGAGCTCGTTGTTGCCTTTCATGTTCTCTGCGCGACCCGGCACTACGGCAGCCACGCCGTCTTCACGATCGGCTCTGATCCGGAGCCGGTCTTTGCCTGGTTCGCCCAACATCACCCCGGGCTCGGCGTCTTCGGCTTTGGCGAGCGCATCGAGGTGTTCAAGGATGTCGGGTTGCCCGACGCGGTCTCTGAGCGCTTCGCTCTCGAGCAACGGGCCGGCACGCACGGGCTCGGGCATACTCGGATGGCGACCGAAAGCGCGGTGACGACCGAGCACTCGCATCCTTTCTCGACCGGGCCGGACCTCTGCCTGGTCCATAACGGTTCGCTGTCGAACCACAACCGGCTGCGTCAGGCGTTGAGGCGCGAGGGCATCCGCTTCGCGACCGACAACGATACCGAGGTCGCCGCGGGCTATCTGACTTGGCGCCTGCGCCAGGGGATGAGCTTGACGCAGGCGCTAGAAGCTGCCCTTGCCGATCTCGACGGGTTCTACACCTTCGCCGTCGGGACCAAGGACGGCTTTGCTATCCTGCGCGATCCGATCGCCTGCAAGCCGGCCGTCCTCGCGGAAACCGGCGATTGGGTCGCCATGGCCACCGAGTATCGCGCGATTGCGACACTGCCCGGAGCGGCCGCGGCCGAGATCTGGGAGCCCCGCCCGGCGACGGTCTATTCCTGGCATCGCCAATAGGGGAGTTGGCGTGATCGAGGTCGACCTCGCGCAGAGCTCGGTCCGGGAGCTGAACCAACGCCTGCACCGAATTGGCCCGGGGGACAATGAACATCATTGGCGGGTGGTGAACCCGAACGGCGCCCACGCCATCGCTGTCGGCCTGACCGTGCCCATTCATGTCGTGATCAAGGGGCATGTCGGCTATTACTGCGCCGGCATGAATGCGTCGGCCGAGGTTGTCGTCGACGGCCATGCCGGGACCGGTCTCGCCGAGAACATCATGAGCGGATTGGTCCGGGTGCGCGGCAACGCCGCGCAGTCAGCCGCGGCATCGGGACGCGGCGGCCTCGTCGTCATCGAAGGCGATGCCAGCGCACGCTGCGGTATTTCGATGAAGGGTGTGGCCATCGTCGTGGGGGGATCGGTGGGCCACATGAGCGCCTTCATGGGCCAGGCCGGTACCCTCGTTGTCTGCGGCGATGCCGGGCACGACCTCGGCGACTCGCTCTACGAGGCTGACATCTTCGTCGCCGGCAAGGTCGCCAGCCTCGGCGCCGACTGCGTCGAGAAGGAGATGACGCCGGCCGATATCGATCGGGTCGCTGCGCTCCTCGGCGGCGCGCAAATCGTCGCCGATGCTGGGCGGTTCCGGCGTTACGGCTCGGCGCGGCGGCTCTATAATTTCCACATCGACCACGCCGCCGAATATTGACG
>DATEQL010000007.1:0-2456 GCA_035272665.1 Allostellaceae bacterium | reverse complement strand
GGCAACAGCTTCCGGTTTGTTCGTCACCTCGATTCGGGCGAAGATTCCATTCTCAGTCGCCGCGCGCTCGAAGGCTTTCGCCGCCGAGCACAGATTGCCCGAGCCGTAATCGACGATCGCGACGTTCACGGCAGGCTGCCGCCGAGCACGCCCTTGGTCGAAGGGACCGCACCGGCCCGGCGCGCATCGACTTCGACCGCTTGACGAAGCGCTCGGGCGAGACCCTTGAAGCAGGATTCGACGATGTGGTGGTTGTTCTCGCCATACAAATTCTCGACGTGGAGGGTCACCCCGGCCGATTGGGCGAAGGCCTGGAACCATTCCTTGAACAGCTCGGTATCCATCTCGCCGAGCTTCGGCCGGGTGAAGACGACCTTCCAGATCAGATAGGGGCGATTCGAGGCGTCGAGGCTGACGCTGGTCAAGGTCTCGTCCATTGGGATCATCGCGTGGCCATAGCGGGCGATGCCGGCCCGATTGCCGAGCGCGCGGGAAACCGCTTCGCCCACGACATAGCCGGTGTCCTCGGTGGTGTGGTGGAAGTCGATGTGCAGATCGCCCACCGCATGCAGCGACAGGTCGATCAGGCTGTGCTTGGCGAGCTGCTCCAACATGTGATCGAGAAACCCGATGCCGGTCGATACCTCGGCGACGCCGCTGCCGTCGAGATCGACCCGACCGGTGATCTGGGTTTCCTTGGTGTTGCGTTCGACCGTCGCCACTCGCACCGTGCGTCTCCTCGAAGGCCGCGCCTACGGCGGCGTACTTTTATCAATTTCGCCGTACGGTTGCCACTGTCCCTGCTGCGTCTGAGGCCGCCCTCGCTTGCCGCCGGGACCCGTCTCGCTTACATCTCGGTTTCCCTGGTGCTTTCGAAGCGGCGCATGGAAGATTCCGACAAGATCGTTTGGCACGGTACGACGATCCTCTGCCTGCGCAAGGGGGGTCAGGTCGTGGTTGCGGGCGACGGCCAGGTTTCTATGGGCCAGACGGTGGTCAAGTCGAATGCGCGCAAGCTACGGAGGCTCGGCGGCGGTTCGGTGATCGCCGGGTTTGCCGGCGCTACTGCTGACGCGATCGCCCTGTTCGAGCGGCTCGAAGGAAAGCTCGAACAATATTCCGGGCAGCTTTCTCGCGCCTGCGTCGAGCTGACCAAGGATTGGCGGACCGATCGTTATCTGCGCCGGCTGGAGGCGATGATGGCGGTCGCCGACAAGAGCGTGTCGCTGATCCTCTCGGGCACCGGCGACGTGCTCGAGCCCGAGGACGGGATCATCGGCATTGGCTCCGGTGGCGGTTATGCGCTCGCCGCTGCGCGCGCGCTGGTCGGCATCGACGGTCTCGATGCCGAGGAGGTGGTGCGCCGCGCGATGGTTATCGCCGCCGGGATCTGCATTTATACCAATGACAAGATCACCATCGAGAAGCTCGAATACTGACACGCCTATGACCTCCTTTAGCCCGCGCGAGATCGTCTCGGAACTCGACCGCTACATCGTCGGCCAGCACGATGCCAAGCGCGCAGTCGCGATCGCCCTCAGGAACCGCTGGCGCCGCCAGCAGCTCACTCCCGAGCTACGCGAGGAGGTATTGCCCAAGAACATCCTGATGATCGGGCCGACCGGCTGCGGCAAGACCGAGATCTCCCGCCGCCTCGCGCGCCTCGCCCAAGCGCCTTTCGTCAAGGTCGAGGCGACCAAGTTCACCGAAGTCGGCTATGTCGGCCGCGATGTCGAGCAGATCGTGCGCGATCTCGTCGAAATCGCGATCGGCATGACCCGCGACCGGCTGCGCAAGGAGGTCGAGCCCAAAGCCGAACTCGCCGCCGAAGAGCGGGTGCTCGACGCGCTGGTTGGCGCCGGCGCCAGCGCCGATACGCGCCAGAAGTTCCGAAAAAGGCTGCGCGAGGGCGAGCTCGACGACCGCGAGATTGAAATCGCTGTGCAGGAAAGTGCGGCGGCCAACCTCCCGACCTTCGAGATCCCCGGCATGCCCGGCGCGCAGATGGGAATGCTCAACCTCGGCGACATCTTCGGCAAGGCGTTCGGCACGCGCGCAAAGCCGAAGAAGATGACTGTCGCCGACAGCCATCGCGTGCTGGTCGCCGAGGAGAGCGAAAAGCTGTTGGACCAGGAAACGATGGTGCGCGAGGCGACCACCGCAGTCGAGCAGAACGGCATCGTCTTTATCGACGAGATCGACAAGATCTGCGGGCGCGGCGAGCGGCTCGGCGGCGGCGGGCCGGATGTCAGCCGCGAGGGCGTGCAGCGCGACCTGTTGCCGCTGATCGAAGGCACCACTGTTGCGACCAAGCACGGGGCCATCAAGACCGACCACATCCTGTTCATCGCGTCGGGTGCCTTCCACCAGGCCAAACCCTCCGACCTCTTGCCTGAGTTGCAAGGAAGGTTGCCGATCCGGGTCGAGTTGAAGGCCCTCGACCGCGGCGATTTCCG
>DATEQL010000006.1:0-3187 GCA_035272665.1 Allostellaceae bacterium | reverse complement strand
TGGCCGGCGTTGCTCTATGCGGTGCTCAGCCTGACCGTGATACGTATGCTGCCGGTCTTTTTGTGCCTGATCGGCACGCGCACGAGTACGGCAGACAAGCTCTTTATCGGCTGGTTTGGCCCGCGCGGGCTGGCGACGATCGTCTTCGCGATCCTCGTCCTCGACGCAAAGCTGCCCGGCAACGACACGATCATGCTCGCGGCCGGCTGGACCGTGCTGCTCAGCGTCATCGCCCACGGCGTGACCGCTAACCCGCTCGTCAAGGCGATCTCGACACGCAGCGAAGAGGCGGCTACTTCCAGTTAGCCATGCGCCAGAGACTTCCGGCCGTTGTTCTGAACCTCTTGCTTGTTGCATGCACCAGCATCGGTCCGGGAACGGTGACGCAGGACAGGCTCGATTATGCGAGCGCGATCGGTAATTCCTGGAAGCAGCAGACCCTCCTCAACATCGTCAAGCTGCGTTACGCGGATATGCCGATCTTTCTCGAAGTCGCACAGGTCATTGCCGGCTACCAGCTGCAAAGCGCAATTGGCGGCAGCTTTACTGCAGGGAACTTCAATGCGTCCCTCGTCGGACCCTTCACCGCGACCGGCAGCGCGAACGCGGCGGGCACCTACACCGATCGGCCTACGGTGATTTATCAGCCGCTCACCGGGGTGGATTTCTTGAAGAGGCTGATGACGCCGGTACCGCCGAGTTCGGTGCTGTTCATGCTCCAGTCGGGCTATTCTGCGGAGCGCATTATGCCGATCATGTTGGATTCGATTAACGGCCTAAATAATGAGTCGAATCGGCTTAGGCGGCCAGCCGACCCAAAATTTACCCGCCTCGTCGAGCTCATGCGCGAGGGTCAGCTCGCCGGCGCCATCCAGATTCGGATCGAGCGTCCGAAGGATGGCGCTGAGAGCTCCGTGCTCGTTTTCGGACCGAGCCAAGATCCACAGGTCGCAGCTAAAGGCCGGGAAATCAAAAACCTCCTCGGGCTAAAGCCGGACCTACGGGACCTCAAAGTGAACTATGGCGGCTACTCAGGAAGAGACGATGAGATCGACATGATGACGCGCTCGATGCTGCAGCTCATGCTCGAATTTGCGGCCATCGTGCAGCTGCCCGAATCAGATGTAGTCCAAGGGAAGGCTGCACCCGGGCTGGTCGACACTCAGGCGCCAGGAGCGCCGATCGGTCCGCCTTTACGAGTCCTGGTCACGAATACGCCGCCCAAGGATGCCTACGTTGCCGTGCAATACGATAAAAGGTGGTTTTGGATCGCCGAGACCGACTTCCAATCCAAGTACACATTCGCGACCATCATGCTGCTGTTCTCGATCGCCGATACCGGCGTAAAGGGGTCGGCACCCGTCGTCACCATACCCGCGCAGTGAGGTTCGTCGTCCAGGAGAAAGCCCATGAGGACCAAGCCCATCCTTTATGATGACAGCCGTCCGGCCGAGCCGATCGGGATACCTGCCGGGGTCGCGCGTCGGATCGGCGCTCGGCTTCTGCACGAGGCGCGCGAAGCCTTGCCGCCGACGATCTTCTTTTTTGTCGGCTTCAACTTCGTTGTGCTCACGACGAACCTCCTCGTCGCCGAATATGCCGTTGCAGTCAGTAACTTCATGCTGGCTACGCTTGCGGCGCTCGTTGTCGGCAAGGCGGTGCTGATTGCCAACGCAATGCCGCTTCTGAGACGCTACGATCGGGCTCCGCTGCTCCAACCGATTCTGTTCAAGACGGCCTTTTACTGGGTCGTCGTGTTTTTCGCACGCCTGCTCGAGCGTTTTGTGCACTTCTCGATCATCGAGCACAATCATCCGGGCGATTTCTTCCCTTATTTGATCACGACCTTTTCGTGGCACCGGTTTTCCGCCATCTCCCTGTGGCTCCTCGTCCTGTTCCTGATCTATGTGACAGTGTCGGAGTTCAGCCGCCTTTTCGGCCCCGGCGAGCTGCGGCGGCTGTTCTTCACCTCCCGTCCATCCGAGCTCCAACTCAATCGGCGGCAACGGTTCCGTGAAATGCTGCGCCTGAGCCGGCTTATGGACGCGCATTCGATCGGCGAGTTCCGCGACCCGACCAGCCTTGCGCACCAAGAATTGATCGATATCCTGCAGCCGCTCGCGCGAAAATAAGCCGGGCTAGACGTCGGCAGCCGCTTCGATACGGCCTTCCTTGATCGGCGTGACAAGCCCGCGATAGTCCTGCTCGTTTTGGTCGGCATATTCCATCGCAAATTCGCCGACTGCGTCATCAAACGTTCCGCTCGCGCCCATATAGCCCGCGATCATGCCGGGGTAGCCCGAACGGGCGTGCGCCCGAGCCAAGGCCCAGGCACACAGCCGCGCATAGGTTTGCATCAGGTGAAACCCAGCCCAGGGGGTCGAGCCTGCTCGGTCCGCGAATGGCGGAACGGGCGCGTTACGCGCCGAAGTGATCGCGTCGCCGGTTCGTAGAGCAGAAGACGCCACCCAGCGGCGCGATCTCAACTAGATAGCGCTGCCACAATCGCGGTAACCAGCGGTTTCATGAAATAGCTGTGGTCAGGCGTGATCGTCACGTCGAGGCCGACCCTCCGCAATTTCTCTGCCACGACCGGACCTACGGCGGCGATCGCAACGCCTCGCAGCGCAGTCTGTAAAGTCTGTTCGCGCTGCCTCGCTTTTGCGACTGCGAACAGCCGCTCGACCTGCGGGGAGCTGGTGAAGGCGATCACGTCGACCCCGCCACCGGCCATCCGATCGATCAGCCCCACCACCCGCTCGTCATCGGCCGCGGAAGCATAGATGTAGGGGAGGACCGGGTCGGGCTCTGCTCCTCGGTCCCGTAGAAACTCGGTGAGCCCTGTGCTGGGATTGCCCGGATAGAGCTGAACGCCCACCCTTCGGTGCTGGAGTTCCAAGCCGGATAATGTCGCGATCAGGCCCTCGGTCGTCGGCGTCTCAGCGCGCAGGTCGGATTTCAGCCCGAGCTCACGCAATGCCCGCTCCGGCTTGGGGCCACGCGTGATCTTGCGCGACCTGCTCAGCCCGTCCAGAAAGCCGGCTTCGATGTCAAATCGGCGGGCAAAGCCGTGCAGCCGGCGCAGCCCCTCGCCGGTGTAGAGGATCAGATCGTCGAACGGGAAATGCTCGAGCCACGCCTGCACCGGCAGCGGGTCGGGGTGGTCTTCAATCGCCACCATCGGGCA
>DATEQL010000005.1:0-4481 GCA_035272665.1 Allostellaceae bacterium | reverse complement strand
GGCACCGGTTGACCTTTGTCCAGTTCGCCCAGGCGCCGCACTTCAATCACTTGAACGCAGTCTATAACGCTTTCGACTTTTCCGGCCCGCTCGAATTCGTAAAAAAGGCGGCGGGTCTCTCCGATCGCGTCGACGGCAAGATGGGTTGAGCCGAACAATCGAGGAAACGTGCCTAGCGGTCGCCCCCGACCAGGATGGGGATCGGCTAGGCCGAGTGTCGTTTGCTCCCGTCCCCTGTTAACCCCGCCTCGGCTCCCCTGCAAGCCGCCCGAAGCCCCCTGTTTGCCGGATCGCAAGAGTATGACTGATAACGCTTATCGGCGACACACCCGGTTCATTTTTGGGTACTGAGTCGATTTCTCCGCTGTATTCCCCCGTCTAACGGGGTGGCGAGAGTGAGGCCGCGAACGGCTCTGCATTTACAGGCGAGGACATGTAGGCGATCGATCGGCTGACTGCCGGGTGACGGTGGCAATCCTGAGGAAGGAGGCCCGATATGGATATCAGACTTGACGGAAAGAGCGCTGTTTCATTTGTGGAAAGACGAGCCGGCACAAGCGGATCTGGGCGAAGAGCTTGAGGTCGAGATTGGCGTGCTACACCTCGTCTGTCAGCTCCTCGGAGGGGCCGCGCGTCCCTGGCCGGCGTTGTTGACCAGGATGTCGATCTTGCCGGACTCGGACATCACCGAATCATAGGCCAGGCGGATATCGGCCGCCTTGGAGACGTCGCAGCTGACCGGTGATCACCGGCGGCAGCAAAGGGCTTGGGCTGGCGATGGCCGAGAAATTCGCATCTTCCGGGGCGGATGTGGCGATCCTGGCGCGCAACCCCGACACGCTCGCCGAAGCCAGGCAGAAGATCCTGGTGGGCGCCAAGGGCAAGGTTGCCACGGGGCCGGACAGCGCACCAATCTCGGTCAGCCGTGCGGCGCAGATGGCGTTCTCCAAGGTGTTATCGGGCGAGGGTGCCCCCTACAACGCGCTCGTCAACTCGCTGCATGTCGGCGTCATCGTCTCGGACCAGATCAAGCGGCGCTACGATCGCGAACGTCCCAATGTGAGCTTCGAGCAGTACGTCGCCGAGGCCGGCAAGGGCGTACCGCTGGGCCGCATGGGCCGAGCCGAGCGGTTCGCCAACGTCGCGGCCTTCCTCGCCTCCGATGCCGCTTCCTATGTGGCCGGCTGCGCGATCAATGTCGACGGAGGGCGGTCGCCGGTGGTGTAATCCAAACGCGCTCCACCTCGATCCACACAGCTTTAGGAGGACGGCAATGAGCATTTTCGGAAACATCATGTCGGCCATATTCGGCCATTCGTCATCGGCGGCGGCCGCAGCCGCTCCTGCAGCGGCCGCGCCCGCCGCGCCAACCGCTCAACCTACGACGACTCCGGTCTCGGCCGCTCCATCGGCGCCAGCCGCCGCTTCGGCGGTTCCCGTCGACGTCGCAGCGATCATGGATGGTCTCGCCGGGCAATCGAGCGAGCGCCTCGATTGGCGAAGATCGATCGTCGACTTGATGAAGCTGATCAACTTGGACAGCAGCCTCGCTGCACGTAAGGAATTGGCCCAGGAGCTGAATTACACCGGGGATATGAACGATTCAGCCTCGATGAACATTTGGCTGCACAAGCAGGTCATGACCAAGCTCGCCGAAAACGGCGGCAAGGTGCCGGACGAGCTGCGCGTTTAGGTTCAGCCCTCGACTCCCATATACTTCTCCTCGAGGGCGCGCCAACGGTTGGTCCCGACCGCGTCCTCGCGCTCCTGGAAGGTGGCGAGCTCTGCCTCGATGCGGGATGTGCCACCATCTTCCTTGAGCGCCGCTAGGACCCGCTGTGCGGCGCGGATCGCCGCGCGATGGGTCTGCGAGGGCTAGATTCCGAGGCGAAAACCCATCGCCTCGCATCGGCGTTTTACCCCCTCGAACACATTGACGGGGGCGGTCCCTCGCGCATCGCGGCCGACGACGCGGAATTCCTCGACTTGCCCTCGTAATGGCCGCATTTCTTAGGCGAGACTTGGTCCTCAATGTGAAAAGCGGTCACCCCGGATTTCCCGTATTCGCGGACAGTGCGGATCACATTGATGGCGTTGCCGTAGCCGGTATCGGCATCGGCGATAGTCGGGATCCCGACCGCCTCGGCGGTCAGCCCGATAAACCGGTCGTTGCCTGCGACTTTGCCGTTCGCCGGTACGGACTGTTTCTCGAGAACAGAAAGTTAAAACAGCGCGGTATGCCCTGACAGCGCTTGTGTTACCATTTAAGATTAATCTATTCCGAATGACAAGGACGGGAGACCCGCCTTTTGTCGAACCTACGCGGGGAGCGGGACCGACAACCCAGCGCCCGGTCAGACCTCTGGCGTACTCTCGATTTTTGGATCCTCGTTTCGGGCGTTGGGGTTTTGTCGCTGGGGATGTGGGCGTTTACGCGGACGCCCTATGGGCGATCCTTGGCCTTGGTCTTGGTCTCTTGACCCTCGGTGGATCGGGCCTCCTCCGCGGTTTGTCGAACCTACGCAGGGAGCGGAACCGACAACCCAGCTCAGACCTCTGGCGTACTCTCGGGTTTTTCGGCCAGTCGCCGCCGCGGCACTCATCGTCTATGGGCTGACTGGCGGCTTTCTTACCGGCTACCTATGGACCCGGTTGTTCTTGCCCGGAGCGTTTGGCCGCGCAGGCCGCGAAGATAATGCCACGCTGCGTCAGCTTCGGATGGATAAGGCCGACCAAGAGGGGACCGGACGCGACGCCCGTCAAGGCGAGGGCGAGATTCAAGCCGACCTGCACCGCTATCCCGAGCAGGGATTCCGGTCGGCGATTCGTAAATGCGAAGCATTACTGGCGCTCCGCGGACAGGAAAATAACCCAAGCCTGTGGGTTTACCTTGTCCGCTGCCAATTCCGCGCCGACCCCCGTTTTGGCGCGCGAAAACCGCCTGGAATTCATCCGGTATCTCCTCGGACATCGAACGTCGCATGCTCGTCCGGATGCTGGTCGAGAACGACGCGGTCCTGCCGCTCCGCCTCGGTGAAGTGGTCCGGGATTAAGCTTACTTCGTCCTCGCTCTCGACGAGCGGGTTTTCAAGCACCCATTCGAGGGATTGGCGTGGGATTTGGCCGGTCAGCAAATGCCCGACCGTCTCTTCACCGCAACATCGGCAGCCGCTTGACCTTCGGGGCTTGAGTACCGCGCGGTCGGCCGCGTTATCGCCCCGATCCGTAGCGTCGGCTCGACGAGCCCACGGGTAAGTCCTCGGTTTCGGGTCGTTGTCGGCCTTCGATCCTTCTCAGCAGACTGCGACCGGCGAGGGCGGCGCTCTCGGTGTCCTGAGCCTCCTTTTTCAGCGCTTGAGCCCGCTCGCGGCGCAGCTCCTCCATCCGCGCACGGATCGTCGCGAAATCATCGGCGGCACGGGGTCGGTTCACGTCTCCTCCTCAGGTTTTGGCCAAGCCGGGTGCGGCTCAGGTGGGTTATCGGCGGATGATAGGCCCTGCCACCCGCGCACGCCAGAAGCTATCGGAGAAAGCGGAGGTCAGGCGATGGCGCGCCCAGCGAGGCGGCCATCGTAGCCGCAGCTGCGAAAAAAGGACCAGACCTTTCATGTCCGGAATCCCCCGAAATCCGCGATAGAACGGCGCGAGTTTGCGCCGCGCCGGGGAGCCTAAGCGGCAACTGTTACCGATCGAGGTCGCAGATATTGCACTATCATGACCGCCGCTGCGCGCGACGTCGATCGAGCACGGGGGCCGCCCGTCGGTGGAGACGGCAATCAACATGCACGCGAATTAAGCAAATGGCCCGAGACACTTGGGGCGGCGGCGCTCCCCGCTTGACACCGAGTTAACCTCTCTTAAAGCGATTCGCGTCCCGGGCAATCTTGTGCATATTATGGCGTTCGCGCCGTCGCGAGGCGGCGCGCCGAGGAAATGTGTGCCAACAGCCTTAGGTGAAGAGCATCCGCGATGTCATTGCCCGAGAGACAGGGATTGTACGACCCGCGCAACGAGCATGATTCGTGCGGCATCGGTTTCGTCGCCAACATCAGAGGACGAAAATCGCACGATATCATTGTTCGTGGGTTGGAAATCCTCGTTAATCTCGATCATCGCGGCGCGGTTGGGGCCGACCCCTTGGTCGGCGACGGCGCCGGCTGCTTGATACAGATGCCGGACGCGCTGTTGCGCAATTGGGCGGACCGGCGAAGTCTGGCACTCCCGCCGTCCGGCCGCTACGCCGTAGCCATGTGCTTCCTACCCTGGGACGAGCGCGCGCGTGCCATTGCGATCGACCATATCGAGCGTTTTGTCGAGGCCGAAGGACAGACGCTGATCAGTTGGCGCGACGTACCGACCGACACGACCGGGCTTGGTGCTCGGGTCATCGAGACGATGCCGTGGATCAGCCAGGCGATCGTCGCCTGCAACCCTGAGGTCGCCGACCAAGACGCCTTCGAGCGCAAGATCCTGACGATCCG
>DATEQL010000004.1:0-2310 GCA_035272665.1 Allostellaceae bacterium | reverse complement strand
TTCGTGCCGCCGCCCGTGAACTCGGCATCTCGCGAACCGATGCTCAGCGCGCGGTTCACCGTGTCCATCGCATCGCACCGGGTGTGCGGAACGCGCTGCGCGACATGCCGGAGATCGCCGACAACGGGGTTGAGCTCGATGCGCTCGCCGCTTTACCGGCGGAGCAGCAAGCCGTCGCGGTTGCCGCGGTCCAGAGCGGCGAGGAGCCGAACCTACGCACCGCGATCGCGAAGACTGCCGAGCCAACCGGTCGTGCCGTCGCAAATGCCGACAAGCCGCTCGACGCGATCCTGGAACAGATCCGACGGCTCGGCCAGGACGACCGGAAAAGGCTATGGAATGCCCTTGCCGATCAGTGGCACCAGGAAATCAGCCGAGCGTTCACCTGCCGGCTTCCCCAGCCGGTCGCGAACGAGATTGCCGAGCCCGTAATGGCAGCGCAGCGGATCGTCGAGGAGGGCGGCAACAAGACCGACGAAACCCTGCGGCGGGAGGCGCTGAGTGCGTGCGTAACGCCGAGCCATCCCGAGGTCAGGGGCGGTCCGGTCCAACGCATCAACGGTCCGCTCTGCGAGCGGGTTTATGCGATGGGCAGTGTCGAATGGGCGGAGCAGCAGCGGCGGCGAGAAAATGGCGTTTGACGGCGCCGAGATCAGGCGCGAGGCAAAAACGCCTCGGGTTCAGGCGCTCCGTGTCGCGGCCGCTCGAAGCGCCGGGTTTCAATCATTAGGAGAAATCCCGCTGCAGATTTGCTGCAGGTGCAGCGCCAAGTAACTATTGGCACAACGCAACGTTGCAGCCGGCGACCCTTGGATGTAGGTTTTTCGACCGGATAGGTGATAGCTTCAACAGCGGCGTCTAGATTGCTTCGTCGCTCCGCTCCTCGCAATGACCGCCATTTGCAGTGTCATTGCGAGCGAAGCGAAGCAATCTCGGTGGTTCAGGCTCGCAGCACTAGAAGACCGGGACGACAGAAGGGGGGGGTAATCCGATGATGGGGAGGCTACGATGGTGTTTGGCGGCGGGCGGGCTGCTCGTCGCCATGCTCGTGGCTGGTACGGCATTCGCGCAAAAGCCCGGCGGCATTCTGCAGATGCCCGATTTTGCGAGCCCGGCGAGCATGTCGATGCACGAGGAATCGACGATCGCGGCCGGGACCCCGCTGATGGGCGTCTTCAACAACCTCGTTCTCTTCGACCAGCACGTCGCGCAGAACAGCCTCGCCTCGATCACGCCCGATCTTGCCAGCGACTGGTCGTGGGACGAGGCCGGGACCGCGCTGACCTTCCGCCTGCGTCAGGACGTCAAATGGCACGACGGCAAGCCGTTCACCGCCGCCGACGTCAAATGCACCTGGGACGCGCTTGCCGGCAAGGCGGACGAGAAATTCCGGGTCAATCCCCGCAAATCCTGGTACCGCAATCTCGACGAGATCACCACCAGCGGCGATTACGAGGTCACCTTCTATCTGAAGCGGCCGCAACCTTACTTGCTCGCGCTGCTCGCTTCCGGCCAGTCGCCGGTCTATCCGTGCCATGTGCCATTGCGCGATATGCGCAGCCATCCGATCGGCACGGGACCGTTCAAATTCGTCGAATACAAACCCAACGAGCGCATCACGGTGACTCGCAATCCGAATTACTGGAAGCTGGGACGGCCCTATCTCGACGCCATCGAATACACGATCATTGCCAATGCCTCTACCCGGATGCTGGCCTTCGTTGCCGGCAAGCTCGATCTGATCTGGGTGGGTATCCCGCTGTTGACGGACGTCAAGAGCCAAGCGCCGCAGGCGGTCTGCGACGTTGTGATGGACAACAACAGCCGCGACCTGATCGTCAACCGCGCCGTGCCGCCGTTCGACAATCTCGACCTGCGCCGGGCGATGGCGCTGAGTCTCGATCGCCGGGCCTTTATCGACATTCTGACCGAAGGCCAGGGAACCGTCGGCGGCAGCATCCTGCCGCCGCCGGACGGGGTCTGGGGTATGCCGCCCGATGTGCTGCACGAGCTGTCCGGCTATGGGCCGGATGTGCAGAAGAACCGGGCCGAGGCCCGCGCCATCATGCAGCGGCTCGGCTACGGGCCGGACAAGCGGCTGGCGGTCACCTTGTCGACGCGCAACGTCGAGGGCTATCGCGACGCCGCGGTGATCGCGATCTCGCAACTGGGCGAGATCTATATCGACGGCCAGCTCGAGCTGATCGAGACCGCCAACTGGTTCCCGCGGGTCATCCGGAAGGACTACACCGTCGGCGTCACGGTCGCCGAGGGCGGTCTCGACGAGCCGGACCAAAAATTCTACGAAAC
>DATEQL010000003.1:0-24273 GCA_035272665.1 Allostellaceae bacterium | reverse complement strand
GGCGCTTGGCGCCTGATGCTGAAGGTGCTGCAGAAAACGCTTGTGAAACCGATAGGCATCGAGGTGTCCGGTTTCGTCGAGCCAGCGGCGATAACGCGGTATGTGGTAGGTCGTATCGAAGCGCAGGCTGGCGAAGACATGCGCAGTAATCTCCGAGCACTCCTGCGGCGAGTTGGCATCGATCGGGTGCATCCGCCGGAACTGCGGCGCGAGCATGCCGAACATGCGCAGCTGCCGGGCGACCCGCCGCCGCCGGGGGTCGGGCCGGGTGCTGGGTTCGTCGAGCGGATAGGGATAGATCAGCTGCCAAACCCGTGGAACGAGGTTCGTATGGTCCTGCGCCAAGAGGCTGTGCAGGAAGGTGGTGCCCGAGCGGGGAAGCCCAGCGATGAAGATCGGTTGCTCTATCCGCTGCTCGAGTATTTCGGGCTCTCGTCTCTCTTCGTCCCGCAGACGAAGTAGGTTGGATAGAAACCGCACCGCGTCCCAGCGCGTCGCGAAACGCCCGAACAGGCTCAGATCCGCCTCCTCGCGGCAGGCGCGCAGAAGGTTTTTCAGTGGCTCCTCGAAAGGCCAACAGCCGAAGTCGACCAGACCGGTCCGGTTCCGCGCGCGAGCGATCAGCTCGTCGGCGTCGAGGGGATCACGCAGCATTGCGAACGCCTCGATCATCGTGTCGGCGATCTCGGAGACGGCTCTCTGAAGCATCGGCACCTTTTCCAGCCAATAGCCCGAATGGCTTCGGCTACTCCGGCTCTGTCCGGGTTCGCAGCCAGGAGCCCGGTCCGCACCAAAGCAATTACGGCAGCAGAACTAGGCGCCAACCCCCACAGGCTCGACCGACATTATATGTGGCGAGCTTCGGCTTGGATCCCCTCGGGGCGAAAATCAGACGGTTTGCAGGATCTTCTCCCGGGTAATGTCCGGAGCCAGAATTCCGCGCCAGTCGGCGTCGCGCGGCAGCACCTCGAGGGCCGCGCGCAACGTGTAATAGCTCGGACCCACGCCGGCCGGGGTGCCGCCCTCTTCGACCGTCTTCACCGCTTGGCGCAACAGCCGCCGCATCTGGATGATCGCCTTGTCGGCCGGTCCGAGATGCTCCTTGCTGCGGTCGACGATGCGCCCCATGCTCTCCTGGATTGCGCGATCCTGCACGTTGACCCCGTCGATCCCGGTGAAGCTCTCGGTCCGCTGCACCTCGCGATCGATCAGATAGTTATTTTGCCGGTTCGCCTTGGAACGGAAGGTCGTCTGATCGACATGCAACGGTCCGTTGCCGAGACCGCGATCGAGGCGGTCCTCGTCGTTGAGCGGTTCGTCGGTCCGGCTGTAGGCCCAGTTGTAAACCATCGTGATCTCGTCGTCGATCGGCACCCAGATGTGGCCCGCGTCGGCAGGGTATCCGCGCTCGGTCGATGACGCGCGGATCTGATGGAACGGCAGGATGAAATGGTACGTGCGGACGTGCTTCTCCGCCGCGCCGAGTTCTCGAATGCCGATGTACTGATAGCCGTAATCGGTGATGTCCACGACGAGGTTGGGCGCCTTAGCCCGCACATAGGGGTTCGACGGCTTGATGCCGCCGCGCCGTGCGTTGTCGGTCAGCAGCCGGTGCATGATCGGCGCATGCGAGGTGTCGAGACCGCCTTCGAGGGCTTGCAGCCAGTTGCATTCCTGGATGACCTTGGTCACGTGCCGATGGGTCTCTGGCACCTGCGTCCAGGCAAATTTCGGGGCGGCCGGCATGCGCTCGGGTGGGCCAAGGTAGGCCCACACGATCTCGCCCAGCTCGACCGTCGGATAGGCGGTGATATGGATCTTGTGCAGGAACTGGTTTTCCCGCGGCTCGTTGAGCTGGTCGACGCAGGTGCCGGCGACATCGAACTTCCACCCGTGGTAGACGCAGCGGAGCCCGCATTCTTCGTTGCGGCCGAAGAACAAGGACGCGCGGCGATGAGGACAATATTCGTCGAGGAGCCCGACGCGGCCCTCCGAATCGCGGAACGCGACGAGATCCGCGCCCAGGAGCCGCACCAGCACGGGCGGGCCGTCGGGCTCGGCGATGTCGCGCGCGAGCAGCGCTGGAATCCAATATCTCCGCATCGCGTTGCCCATTGGGGTGCCCTGGCCCACCCGGGTGATCAGCTCGTTTTCCTCACGCGACAGCATCGCCGATCCTCCTAAACCTAGCCCTTCTGGATATTCGTCCCGCCTCGCCGTTGCCGCAAGCGCTCTTCGCGTGGCTCGCGCCTTACGGCTTCGACGGGTTGAGCGAGACCCCCTGACGCTTCATCTGGTCGACGATGGACCTGGCGCCCTCATCGCCGTCGGCGGCGAGTTGGGCGGTCTTCCTGGCGAGCGTATCGAGCTGCTGACGCACCTTGATCGCTTCCTGCACGGTCGGCTCCTGCGAGCGCCGCAGATCCGACAACGCGCCACGGTCGTGGATCGCTTGGCCGGTCTCGAACGCCATCAGCACAAACAGCGCCACGACGACCAGGATCACGGGGACCTCTAACCCCTTGTTTGCCGCTTCGCGCGCGCGGCCGAGGGCCATACTTATCGCACCGTGCTGGCCGGCGCCGGCGATGCCGGTGCCGGCTCCTTTTCGGTAGGCGCCTTGCTCGAAGCGGGTGCTTCGGTTGCGGATTTGCCGGTGACCCCGTTCTGCGCCAATAGGTCGCGCAACTTCTCATCCGTGTTGGCGGCCGCCGTAAGAACCCGGATCAGCGCCTCGTTGACACGGCTGAGCTGGATGCTCTGGTTGATGAATTGCTGCCGTCGGTTGACCTCCGCCTGGACCGAGCGGTTGTCTTGCTCGAGAATGATGTAGGCGACCACCAGAATTAGGGTAATCCCGGATAGCGCTACCAAAAGCCGATGTAACCACCCGTCCGTGTTCACGGCGCTCTACCTGCCCGGTCCCGTCCGCTTCCGGCGGCAAATCACAAAGAATAGCACACTCACTAAAAGGGACGAGAAATGACCGATTGGATCCTGCGCGGTGGTGAAGTCATCGACGGCAGCGGGCGGACACGTCGGCGCGCCGATGTCGGCATCGCCAGCGATCGCGTCACTGCCGTGGGCGTTGTCGCCCGGTCGGAAGGCGCATGCGAGATCGACGTCTCGGGCAAGATCGTCGCTCCCGGTTTTATCGACGTGCACACCCATGACGACCGGGCCCTATTCGCGACCCCGGATATGGCGGCGAAGGCGAGCCAGGGCGTCACGACCGTCGTGACCGGGAATTGCGGGATCAGCCTGGCGCCTCTGCTGCTCGACCGCGGCCCGCCGCCGCCTCTGGATCTGCTGGGCGACACTGCCGATTACCATTACGCGCGCTTCGCCGACTATCTGGAGGCAATCGACCAAGAGCCGGCAGCGCTCAACGCGGCCTGCCTCGTCGGCCATTCGACGTTGCGTGTCGGGGCGATGAGCGCGCTCGACCGGCCAGCCGGCGAGGCCGAGCTGGCCCGCATGGGCGAGCGGCTGCAGGAAGCGCTCGACGCCGGCGCGGTCGGCCTGTCGAGCGGGCTCGCCTACGCCCCTGCGTTCCACGCGCCCGCCGCCGAGATCGAAGCGCTTGCGGCATTGCTGCGCCCGGTCGGAGCGCTCTACACGACGCATATGCGCAACGAGGCCGATGCCGTCGTCGACAGCCTCGAGGAGAGCTTTGCCGCCGGGCGCGCAGCCGAGGTTCCGGTAGTCATCTCGCACCACAAGACGATCGGCCGCGAGAATTTCGGCCGCACCGCCGAGACCCTGCCGCTGATTGCCGGGGCGATCGCGCGGCAACAGGTCGGGCTCGACGCCTATCCCTACATCGCCTCCTCGACCGTGCTGAGCGCAGTACAGGCCGCGAGAGCGCTCAAAGTCCTGGTGACCTGGTCGAAGAGTGCTCCCGAACAGGCCGGCCGCGAGCTTTCCGCGATCGCCGCGGATTGGGGTATCAGCGAGCAGGAGGCGGCCGATCGGCTGCAGCCGGCGGGTGCGGTCTACTGGATGATGGACGAAGCCGATGTGCAGCGGGTGCTGCAGTTCCCGTATACGATGATCGGCTCGGACGGGTTGCCGCACGACACCCACCCGCATCCGCGGCTGTGGGGCGCCTTCCCGCGCGTCCTCGGCTATTACAGCCGCGAGCTTGGCCTCTTCGGCCTCGAAGAGGCGGTGCGCCGGATGACCGGGCTCTCCGCTTATCGCTTCGGTCTCGCCGGCCGCGGCATTCTCGCGCCGGGCGCCTATGCCGATGTGACCGTGTTCGACCCGGAGACCGTCGCCGATCGCGCGACGTTCGAAGCGCCGACGACCCCCGCGGCCGGCATCGAACACGTCTTCGTCAACGGCCGCCAGGTATGGAGCGAGGGCAAGCCGACCGGCGAGCGCCCAGGCCGCGCGTTGCGCCGGCAACAGATGCGGAGCGAGGCGCGCGGCTTTCCCGGTTTTGCGGGAAAACCCGGGTAAAAAAATTTTTCGATCGCAAAATCGATCGAGATAGTGCCGACAATCCTTTTCCGATCAGACGCTTAGGAACGAGTTTCCCGGCTCGACCAACCGGGAATTTGGCCGCGGCAGAACCGGGAACCGAAAGCATAACCGGGAAATAACCGGGAATTGAGCTTGCCCGAACCGCGAAGGCCTCCGGTGACATCTTGGCCCATTATAAGCCTCGATCTTGACGCCAAGATGGCCAAGGTCGATCGCCAGCCTAGCTGCCCGCTCGGGCACCATACCGCTATCCGATCGACCGTCGTGCGGCGGAGCGCTTGTCTGCCCTTATCGAGCGCCGACAAGCTGCGGGGTGTGGCAATCGAGGGGAAACGATGACCGAACCGGCCTTGGTCGTCCGTGATCCGGCGAACCGCGACGGCGACTTCGGAGAGGCGGCGCGCGGGCTGGCGCTTGCGGCCACGTTGGCGGCTCTCGCCCGGATGGTCGACGCGATCGGCTACCTGCACCTGAAGAGTCTCTTTGCCTCGCTTATGAGCGGCAACAGCACGTAGCCTCCGCGTCTCCCGGCAAGGCGATCTACCCGGGGGCCACAACCATCGCCCAACTGATCGTGCTGTTGTGCCCGGGGCCGCCGGCCAAATGCTGCCGATCTCGCCGCGAGGTGCATCCTGGTTCGTTTCGGCCAAGTTCTCGGCAACCTCCTGTTCCGGCGAACCGGATTGAATTAGCTCGCACAATCCGCCCCCTGGTTCGGAACGGCCAAGGGCGCAACGATCGGCGGCGCCGTTTACGTGCGAGTCGTTGAGCCGCCGATCTGGGTTCCGATCGCTCTGGCCGGCGTTCTCCCGGTGGACTCGACAACGATGCCGCAACCCGATTGACGGCGGTGGAACGAGCGCGTCCGCTCGTCAGAAAGGCGGTCGGCCCGTCCTGCAAGGCGGCAAGCGCGCGCAGCACCCAGTGACTTGCGGCTTCCACGCGTCACTGACGAGCGGGATCTTCACCCGTCCTGCCGAGCGTTGGCGCGATCGACGTGGCCCGTTGCCTAGCAACCCTAAGTAGGCTGATCGATGATGGCCGTCGCCGCTCCGGAGGGCTTGGCGCCTCCGGGTTCAACGCTCAGCGGCGTGGCAGGGACGAGCTTCGTTCCGTCATTCACGCCGACCGGTTGGCGAAAATCCAGCCAGGTCAACGTAAACGGATGTTTGAAGAAAATCGTCCACAGGTAGTTCACAGCGTAGCGCAGCCCCGCCCGGACCAGTCCTTCCGCGACGAACCGCCGTCCCGAAGACAAGGCCCGCAACGCCAATGAAAACTTGACCCCTCCAACCTTGCTTAGCCGGCAGGCGAGATCGGTATCCTCGCCGTAGAAGCAGAAATCGGAGTTGAAGCCGCCCGCAGCCTCGAGCGCGCTCTTGGAAACGATGAAGTTGCCGCCCTGCATCATCGATCCCATTCCCAGCACGAACCTGACCAGAACGTAAGCAACGAATGCGATATAATAGTACACCGCCGCGACGAACTGCGCGGAACGCGGCAAATCATAGTGAATGAACGGGCCGCTCAGCGCGACCAGATCGGGAGAACGGGCGAACTCCTCGAGCGCGGTGTGCAACCAGCCCTCGGTCAGCATCGTATCGGCGTCGATGTTGGCGATCAATTTGCCGCGGGCGGCGAGACACCCGGCCTTGCGGGCCGGCACCAGCCCCCTTTGCCGCTCATCGACGACGATGACGCCCGGTACCGACGAGGCGATGCGCCGCGTGTCGTCGGTACTGTTGTTGTTAACCACAATGATTTCTGCATTGCAGCCGGACCGTGAAATCTCTGCCTGGATCGCATTGAGGCACGAGGCGATCAGAGCTTCCTCGTTGTATGCCGGCACCACGAAGCTAACGAGCACCTCCGACATCTTTCATCCTCTTTCTAATCATGCATATCGGCGTGGGCCAGCTCCGGAACCTCGGTGTCCGCATCGACCGGAACAACGGCGGTCAGCGGATCGAGCGCCCACCGGTCGATCCAGTCGATCAGCTCCAGCCGTCCGTCGAAATGCTCGACGAGTGCCGTACAGCTCTCGACCCAATCCCCACTGTTGCAATAGAGAACATCGCCGATCTTGCGAAGCTCGGCGTGGTGGATATGGCCGCAGACGACGCCCTCGACGCCGCGACGGTGCGCCTCGTCCGCCACGGCATCGGCAAAGCAGGCGACGTATTGCATGGCGTTCTTGACGCGTCGTTTTAGATAGGCCGAGAGCGACCAATAGGGATAGCCGAGCCTGCGCCGCACCGTATTGAAGTGACGGTTCAACCAGAGTACCGCCGTGTAGGCACCATCACCCAGCAATGCCAACCAACGGGCATGCATGACGACGGCGTCGAACATGTCGCCATGAATCACCAGCAGGCGGCGGCCGTCTGCCGTAACGTGGACCGCGTCCTCGACGATCTCCACGCCGCCGAACTGCAGCAGCGCGAAGTCGCGCAGCCACTCGTCATGATTCCCCGGGACGTAGACGACCCGCGTCCCCTTACGGACCTTTCGTAGGACCTTTTGGATCACGTCGTTGTGCGCCTGCGGCCAATACCAAGACTTCTTCAGACGCCAGCAGTCGATGATGTCGCCGACCAAATAGATCGTTTCCGCTTCGGTGTAGCGGAGAAAGTGGAGCAGGAAATCGGCCTTGCAACCGCGTGTGCCGAGATGCAGGTCCGAGATCCAGATTGTGCGATACGCGAGCATTCGCGCCAAATGGATCACCTTGTTCCTCCTCCGCGACTCGATTCGGGGCGTTCCGAGTAGGCCCAGATCTGCGTCGGAAGGAGGTTGAGCC
This sequence comes from Allostellaceae bacterium, assembly GCA_035272665.1. Classification (GTDB taxonomy): domain Bacteria; phylum Pseudomonadota; class Alphaproteobacteria; order ATCC43930; family CGMCC-115725; genus AP-15. The sequence continues at coordinate 16,985 of DATEQL010000003.1, read as the reverse complement.
AGACCCGATCCACCTCTCGACCGGCGATTCCCAGGCGGTCGATCGCCAGCGGCGAAGTGAACGCATTCGTCAGCTGAAGAAACCGCCCGCCCGGTCCCAGGAGGTCGAGACAAGGCCTGACGACAGCATTTTGTGCTTCAACCGGAAACCATTTGATCGGCGGACTGGAGACGACAGCAGCAAGCCGCTCCACGCTGCCCGCGAGATATTCTCCGATTTGCGTCGCGTCACCCTCGATCACCGCCAGCGCCGGGAGTTCGCGCCGCAGCATCGCCGCGAGGGCCGGCTCGCGTTCGAGCGCAATGATGCGTTCAGGCGGGCAACCGGCCCGGACGAGGCCCTGCGTCAGGCTGCCGGTGCCAGCGCCGACCTCGAGAATCGGGCCGGGCCGCGCCAAGTCGATGCAACGCGCAACCGCGTCCGCGAGACGAGCGCCGCTCGGATTGGCGGCGGCAATGCACAGCGGTTTTTGCAACCAAAGGGCAAAGAAAACACCCGCATCCGCGTTCACGGGGCTACCCCTTTTTGATCAAGCCTTCGTCCTATTCTACCAGTGGTATGTTACAGTTTTATGTGCCCTAGATGTTGCGAGCATAGTCGGAAGACGATCACCCGCTCATGGTATTAGGCTTTCATGAAGTGAGAGGAGCGCGTCATGAGGCCCAAGAAGCTCACCCAGCCGCACGCGAGCGAGCCGCCTTGGAGACGACTCTGGATCGTTTAGTGGGAAAGTCGTCCTCCAACTGACCGCGGGAGATGCGGCCCTTCGCGGGTCGGAAGGAGGCTCAAACGCCCGACCCGATTTCTTTGGCTATACTCCCCATCGTTCGCGTCGGCGGTCCAGACACCGGACCCCATGCCGTCGACGCCAACACGGTCGCTGTGCATCGTCGCTGCCGCCACGCCTCTGGCCGTGGCGCTGAGCCACTGAGTCGTCGCCCGTAATAAAATAGGCCGACACCCCTTTGCGGGATGTCGGCCTCGTCTGTTGCCAGAGGTATGGTTAGAAGTCGTCCATCCCGTCCATGCCGCCACCGTGCGGCATCGCGGGCATCGGCTTCTTCTCGGGCTTTTCGGCGACCATCGCTTCCGTCGTGACCAGTAGACCCGCGACCGAGGCGGCGTTCTGCAGGGCCAGCCGAACGACCTTGGTTGGATCGATGATCCCGGCCTTGACCATGTCGACATACTGGCCGGTCTGCGCGTCAAAACCGAGGTTGAGATCGTTCGAGTCGAGCAATTTGCCGACGACGACCGAGCCTTCGGTGCCGGCATTTTCGGCGACTTGCCGGACCGGCGACTGTAATGCGCGCTTGACGATGTCGATCCCGACCTTCTGATCGTTGTTCTCGGGCGTCAACCCGTCGAGCGCCTTGGCCGCATAGAGCAGGGCGACACCGCCGCCCGGGACGATGCCTTCCTCGACCGCCGCCCGCGTTGCATGGGTGGCGTCGTCGACCCGGTCCTTTCTCTCCTTGACCTCGACTTCGGTCGCTCCGCCGACACGGATCACCGCGACACCGCCGGCGAGCTTCGCGAGGCGCTCCTGCAATTTCTCGCGGTCGTAGTCCGAGGTCGTCTCCTCGATCTGCTGGCGGATCTGCGTGCAGCGGCCCTGGATGTCGTCCTTCTGGCCGCCGCCGTCGATGATCGTCGTGTTCTCTTTCTCGACCCGGATGCGCTTGGCCTTGCCCAGCATGTCGAGCGTGACGTTTTCGAGCTTGATGCCGAGGTCTTCGCTGATGACCTGACCGCCGGTCAGGATCGCCATGTCCTCGAGCATCGCCTTGCGCCGGTCGCCGAAGCCCGGCGCCTTGACCGCCGCCACTTTGAGGCCGCCGCGCAGCTTGTTGACGACGAGGGTCGCCAACGCCTCGCCTTCGACATCCTCGGCGACGATCAGCAAGGGCTTGGCCGACTGGACGACCGCTTCGAGCAACGGCAGCAGCGACTGAAGGCTAGGCAGCTTCTTCTCGTGGAGAAGGATGTAGGGCTCGTCCAGTTCGGCGACCATCTTCTCGGCGTTGGTCACAAAATACGGGCTGACATAGCCGCGGTCGAACTGCATGCCCTCGACCACGTCGAGCTCGGTCTCGAGCGATTTGGCCTCCTCGACCGTGATCACGCCCTCGTTGCCGACCTTCTGCATCGCCTCGGCAATCATCCGGCCGATTTCGCGGTCATTGTTGGCCGACACCGTGCCGACCTGGGCAATTTCATCGTTGGTCGACACCTTCCTCGAGCGCTTCTCGATCTCCTTGACCACAGCGTCGACCGCTCGGTCGATGCCGCGTTTCAGGTCCATCGGATTCATGCCCGCCGCGACCGCTTTGGTGCCCTCGCGCACGATCGTCTGGGCGAGGACGGTCGCCGTCGTCGTGCCGTCGCCGGCGGCGTCGCTCGTCTTCGACGCGACCTCGCGCACCATCTGCGCGCCCATATTTTCGAACTTGTCGGCGAGCTCGATTTCTTTGGCGACGGTGACGCCGTCCTTGCTGATGCGCGGCGCGCCAAAGGATTTGTCGAGGATGACGTTGCGGCCCTTGGGACCCAAGGTCACCTTGACCGCGTTGGCGAGAATGTCGACGCCGCGCAACATCCGATCGCGGGCATCGGTATGAAAGCGGATTTCCTTCGCTGCCATCGTCTTCCCTCCTTACGCGACTACGCCCATAATATCGCTCTCTTTCATGACGACGAGATCCTCGCCGTCGATCTTGATCTCGGTGCCCGACCATTTTCCGAACAGCACCCGGTCACCGATTTTGACATCGAGCGGATGGAGCTTGCCGTCTTCGCCACGGGTGCCGGGCCCGGCGGCGAGGACCTCGCCTTCCATCGGCTTTTCCTTGGCGGTGTCGGGAATGATGATGCCGCCCTTCGTTTTCTCTTCTTCCTCGATACGACGGACCAGCACGCGATCCTGCAGCGGTCGAAATTTCACGGGATCCCTCCATAAAATCAAAACGGTCTCGATTGCGGGATTGGCACTCACCGCTCGAGAGTGCCAACAAGATAGACCACCGCCTTCTCGGTTTCAAGCACTTCCGATCCGGCCGTTCGAAGTCCTCGATGCGCCGGTCAAACCGGCGCGGCGCTCCCAGTTGCCCCCTTGACGCTACGCAGCAACTGTCCTAGATGAAATTTGTCGTCAACTTAGAGGGAGGGTGTGCCACAGACATGACGCCACCCGGAGAGACCGAGTTGCCGACCGCTTGGCATCGGCAACCGAGTTCAAAGTCCAAGACTTAGCTCGGTTTCGAACCCGAGCGCGAAGGACGACTTCGCGACAGCGACCCCCGCTTGACGCCTGCGAGCGCGCGGGGGTCTTCGCATGTCTAGGGCGGTTCGGCTTGCCGCTCTATCTGAAATAACGAGACAATAGATGGCCATCGACAATTCCGGACCGACCTCCCGCATCTATTTTTCGCAGCGTCTCCGGCTGCATTACGTCGATTGGGGGAATCCGGGCGCACCCCCGTTGCTGCTCGTCCATGGGGGACGTGATCACTGCCGGAATTGGGACTGGGTCGCCGCCGCATTGCGGGAAGACTGGCACGTCCTGGCGCCCGATTTGCGCGGCCACGGCGACAGCCAATGGTCGCCCGACGGTAGCTACACGCTCGCCGCCTTCATCTATGACCTAGCCCAGTTGATCCACCAGCAGCAACTGACGCCGGTCACCATCGTCGGCCATTCGCTCGGGGGCAATATCGCGTTGCGCTATACCGGCATCTATCCCGACAATGTGCGCCGCCTGGTGGCGATCGAAGGCGTCGGGGCATCGCCGGAAAAGACCGCCGAGCGGGCACAAATGCCGCTCGCCGAGCGGATGCACGAATGGATCGAGGAAACCCGTCGGCTGTCGGGACGATTGCCGCGCCGCTATCCCTCGATCGACGACGCCTTAAAGCGCATGCAGGAGGCCAACCGGCATCTCTCGCCCGAACAAGCGCGCCACCTGACCCAGCATGGCGTCAACCAGAACGAGGATGGCACTTACAGCTGGAAATTCGACAATTACACGCGCGCCAATTCGCCCTACGGTATGCCGCAGGCCGAGATCGAGCAGCTCTGGGCGCGCATCGCCTGTCCCACCCTGCTCGTTTATGGCAAGGAGAGCTGGGCCGCCAACCCTGAGACCGACGGTCGCCTGCGCCACTTCCGACATGCCCGTGTGGTCTCATTCGACGGTGCCGGGCATTGGGTGCATCACGACCGCCTCGACGCCTTTCTCGACATTTTAAGAGGCTTCCTCTGAACCGCCTTCGGCCGATCGGCGATGGCCTGAGATTGGCGTGCAAACGCTGACTTGCGACCGTCACGACGTGTTGCCGAAGATCGGGTGCTGAACCTGGTCGCCCGGCGCGATGCCGAGGCGCGCCGCGGTTCCGCCATTCAGCTCGATCACCGCGCGAACCGGCGCGGCCGCGGCGATGATATCTAGCGATTGAGGCACTGCGCGCTGATGGATGTTCACGATGCGACCCTGCGCATCGACGAACAGCATGTCTAGCGGGATCAGCGTGTTGCGCATCCACATCGTCGCCATCGTCAGCTGTTTGTAGTCGAACAGCATCCCGGCATCCGGCGCCATGGTCCGCCGGAACATCAGACCCTGCTCCATCTGCGCCGGCGTTTCGGCAACCTCGACGGTAAAGTGGTGCGGCCCTGTCGCGCTTACGATGGTCAGCTCGGAGGTCGCAAAGCGCTGGAGTTCGGCCGCTTCTGAAAATGCCGATCGGCTTGCTGCGGTCGCCGCGAATAGCAGCAACAGGGTCCGGCGCGATGTCATGCGGCGGCTCGGGGTACCCCGATCGGAGACGACGAACACGAAGCATACACTGAAAGGCTTGGCGATGGTCAGCAAATTACTTCACCCCGCGACACTCGCCGCACAGGCCCTGGGCTGGACCGACGGTTCGACGGGTGCGGTTGTGCTGCCGGTCCACACTGCGACCACGTTCGTGCGCGATCCCGACAACCCGATCTACGACCAGCCGCAGCGCTGCTGACCGCACTCGAGGGCGGTGCGGCCTCGCTGGTGTTCTCCTCGGGGATGGCGGCGGCTGCGGCGGTGTTCCAGAATCTCGGGCGCGACACCCATGGGGACTACGGGCCTGGCTGAAAAACTTTGCCGAGGCCTGGGGGATCGAGGTCACATTCGTTGATACGACCTCGCTCGACGCACTGCGGCGGGCGGTTCGCCCGGGCCGGACGCGCCTCCTGTGGATCGAGACCCCGGCCAACCCGCTGTGGTCGGTGACCGATATTGCCGGCGCCGCCGAGATTGCCCATGCCGCCGGTGCGCTGCTCGCCGTCGACAGCACCGCGGTCACGCCGGTGCTGAGCCGGCCGTTGGCGCTCGGCGCCGATCTCGTCATGCATTCGGCGACAAAATACCTGAACGGGCACAGCGACGTCATTGCCGGGACTCTGACGACCGCGCGTGAAGACGCATTCTGGGCGCGCCTCTGTTCGGCGCGAAGCAGCGGCGGCGCGATCCTCGGTGGCTTCGAAGCCTACCTGCTGCTGCGCGGCATGCGCACCCTCTTTCCCCGGGTCGAACGGGCCTGCCGCTCGGCGCAGCAGATCGCTGAGGCCCTCCTGGCTGATCCCCGCTTGTCTGCGGTGCTTTACCCGGGACTGACCGAGCATCCCGGGCATGCCGTCGCGGCGCGCCAAGTGATCGGCGCTTATGGCGGCATGTTGAGCATCCGCGTTCGTGACGGCGCGCAGGCGGCGATCGCCGCGGCGGCGAGGGTAGAGGTCTGGAAGCGCGCGACCTCCCTCGGTGGCGTCGAGAGCTTGGTCGAGCACCGTGCCTCGATCGAAGGCGCCGATAGCCCCGCTCTGCCTGATCTGCTCCGCCTCTCGGTCGGGATCGAGGACCCGGGCGACCTCCTTGCCGACCTCGATGTCGCGCTTGGGACTGCTCGTAGCTCGACCTCAATCTGATCGCAAGGTCTGCGTTTCATACCGTCGACAGCGAGCAATTAAGTAAAATTGCCGCCAGATTAACCACAAATTAGCATCAAAGCCTTACCCAGTGGTGGTATGATTGACAGAATCTTAATCGCTCACCAATTCGCTCGTCTGGGTTCACGACGGATGCCATGGAATTCACTGCGAAGGATAATGTTCGTGTGCATCTTGGCCGGAATCGCTGCGCTCTTCTTCCAGGCCAGCGATCTTTCCTTGGAAGCTCGCGACTACATCCAGGACCGGCTGGCGGATCTCGGACACGCTCCTTGGCCGCGTTGACCGGGCTCGTCATCTGCTGGGCGCCGCCGATCCTGCCTCGCAGCGCCACTCCGCGGAGACCTGGTGATGATCATCTTTGAACCGCTGGGTGCGGAAACACGAATCGCCCTTCCCGATGCCGTCGGCCCAGTCGTCCAGGGACGCGTCCGGCGGTTTCTGTCGGAGACTGCCGGGGCATACGCGGCAAGCAATGCGAATGGGTATTGGCCTGGCCCCGCGGCGAAGCCAGAGCGTGCGACGATCTATGACGTCATCGGGTTAAGCAGCGCCGCGTTGGAGGAGCTGGCGAGGATGATTCTCGCCAATAGCGACGCCGTTGCACTTTACGTTCGGCTCCCCGACGGAACGGCAGGGAGCTTCACCCGTGCCGCGGTCGAAGGCCGCCTGCCGTAAGCTCCGGGTCACAACATACCGAGCTCGAGCCTGGCTTCCTCGCTCATCCGCTCGGGCCCCCACGGGGGCGTCCAGACGAGCTTGACCCGGACATCGGTCACCTCGGGGACGGCCCGGATTGCCGCCTCGACCTCGCCGGGCATGCTCGCGGCTACCGGGCAGGCAGGTGTCGTCAGTGTCATCTCGACATAGACGGTGCCGCCCTTCTTGACGATCAACTCGTAGATCAGGCCGAGCTCGACCAAGTCCATCGGGATCTCCGGATCCCGGACAGTCTTCAGAGCCTTGAGCACCGGCGCCATCAGTGCCAGGTCGTCCTCGCCCCCTTCCGGTCGCTCGACGTCGGCTTCGGCAGCGGTCGTCTCCGGGGCGAAATCGAACGGGTCGCGACCCATCTTCCTACTCCGTCTTCACCGTGGCGCCCACGCCGCCGCGGTTCAACGCAGCCTCGAGCGCATGCCAGGACAATGTCGCGCACTTGACCCGGGCCGGATATGCCTTGACCCCGGTCAAGGGTTCGAGCCGCTCGGCCTCCTCTGCCAGCGACTCGGGCAGCTCCACTGGCTCGCCGCCGATGACGCGGGCATGGAATTGCGCAAACAGGGCCCGGGCCTCCTCGATCGTCTTGCCTTTCAGCACCTCAGTCATCAGCGAGGCCGCAGCCGTTGAGATCGCGCAGCCGCGACCCTGGAACGCGACGTCGGCGATATGGTCGCCGTCGAGCGACAGGTAGACCGTCACCCGGTCGCCACACAGCGGGTTGTGGCCCTGCGCGAAATGCGTCGGATGCTCGATCGTGCGAAAGTTGCGCGGGTGGCGCCCGTGATCGAGGATGATGTCCTGATAAAGCTCGCGCAGATCCATCATCGGCCGAACATCTCCCGAGCGGCCTCGATCGCTTCAACCAACCGATCGATGTCGCGCTCGTCATTATAGACGCCGAGCGAAGCGCGGGTCGTCGCCGGGTGTCCGAGCTTTTCGAGCAGCGGCTGCGCGCAGTGATGCCCGGCGCGCACGGCTACGTGATGCTGGTCGAGCACCTGGGCGAGGTCGTGTGGATGCACCCCTTCTAGATCGAAGGAGAGAATGCCTAGCCGCCGCTGGCCGGCGCCTAGCAACGTGAGACCAGGGATGCGCGACAGACGGTCCACCCCGTAGCCGGTCAGCGCCTCCTCGTGTTCGAGGATGTTGTCGCGCCCGAGCGCCTCGATAAAGTCGATCGCCGTACCGAGTCCGATCGCACCCGAAATGTCCGGCGTGCCGGCCTCGAACCGGTGCGGCGGCTCCTGGAACTCGGTCTTCTCAAAGGTGACATTGAGGATCATCTCGCCACCGCCCTGCCAGGGCGGCATGGCCGACAGCAGCTCCCAGCGGCCATAGAGCACACCGATCCCGGTCGGTCCGTAAGTCTTGTGCCCGGAAAAGGTATAGAAGTCGCAGCCGAGCGCCTGCACATCGACCGGCAGCCGCGGCGCCGCCTGGCAGCCGTCGATCAACACCCTCGCACCCTCTTGGTGTGCCAAGCGGACCAAAGTCTCAATCGGAACGAGCGCGCCGGTGGCGTTGGCGAGATGGGTGATCGCGACGAGCCGTGTTCGCGGCGACAGGCAGGCCGCAAAGCTTGACAGATCAAGTCCGCCGGTCGCATCGATCGGCGCCACGATCAGCCGGATGCCAAGGCGGTCGCGCAGCATCTGCCACGGCACGATATTCGAATGGTGCTCGAGCTCGCTGATCAATATCTCGTCGCCGGCTTTGAGGAAGGCCGGGCCCCAGCTCTGCGCGACAAGGTTGATCCCCTCTGTCGCGCCGCGCACGAAGACGATCTCGCGCGAGTCGGTGGCGTTCAAGAAGCCCCGCATCTTTTCGCGGGCCTCCTCGAACAGTTCGGTCGAGCGGGCGCTCAGGCGATAGACCCCGCGGTGCACGTTGGCATAGTCGGTGCCGTAGTAATTCGAGACCCGGTCGATCACCGACCGCGGTTTTTGGGCACTGGCGCCGGAATCGAGAAACACAAGATCAGGATTGCTCGCAAAGATCGGAAACTCGCGCTTTAACAGGTGCGGGTCGAACCCCCTCCCTACCCCCGGAACGCCCGCTCTGGCGGGCGGGCGGCCGGGGGCTCCCCCGCTCGCGGGGGAGGGAAGGGTGGGGGCTGCGGGGTAGACGCTCCGCAGACTCGCCGCCCTCATCATCATTCCTCCAATATCGCCAAGCGACGGACGAGCCGCGACAACAAGTGCTCGCGCAGCAGCGGTGAGTCGACCAGCTCGACCGCCTCCCGAACAAAGGCCTCGATCAGCATCCGCCGCGCCTCCTCGCGCCCGATGCCGCGGGTACTCAGGTAAAAGAGCGCCGCTTCATCGAGATCGCCGACCGCGGCGCCGTGGCTGCACTTCACATCGTCGGCGTAGATCTCGAGCTCGGGCTTAGTGTCGATCGCCGCACGCGGGCTCAGCACCAGGTTTCGGCTGAGCTGGTGCGCATCGACCTTTTGCGCGCCCGGCCGAACCGTGATGCGGCCCTGGAAGGCGCCGTGCGCCCGCCCGGCGGCAACCCCTTTGAACACCTCGCGGGTTTCGCCGCCCGGCGCCGCATGGTCGACTGTGGTGACGATGTTCGCCTCCTGGCGCCCCGACAGCATGAAGGCGCCGTGGAGCGCGCAATGCGAAGCCTCGCCTTCGCTCCGTACCGTCGCCTCGTGCCGCACAGTCCGGCCGCCGAGCAACAGAACAAAGCTGGCGAGCCGCGAGGCGGGTCCCAGTACGGCGAGCATCTCGCCGATATGCAGGGCGTCGGCCGCCTCCTCGACGAGAGCAACCCGGGCGAATTCGGCCTCCGCGGCGAGCCGTAGCTCGACCATGTCATTGCGCCAGTAGCTGCCGTGGCCGGCGAAGGTCTCGAGAATCGACGCGCAGCTGCCCACCCCGACCGCAACCAGGCTGCGCGTATGCAGCGACCTACCGGTCCCGCCCGATGCCAGGTGAATGATCTCGACCGGCCGATCCAGTGCGATCCCCGGCGCGACATCGAGGACGAAGCCGTCGGCGAAAAACGCGGCATTGAGCGCAGCAAACGGCCGCGCGGTTTCGAGCGGCGCTTCGATCGCGGACCGTACCAGATCCGGCCGCTCGGTGATCGCCGCCGCCATCCCGCCGAGCCAGACGCCGGAAGGCAGTCCCTCGATCGCGGAGAGCTCCGGCGAAAAGCGCCCGTCGACGAGGACCAGACGATATGCTGCCCCCGCAAATCCGATCGCGGCGAGTTGGGCGCGGGCCGCCGCGCCGGCAACCGGGCGTACCGCGCCAGCCGGAAGCATCGGGGTCTCTTCGAGCGCGCGCAGATCGAGATAACGCCAGGCCTCGCTGCGGCGGCTCGGAAAGCCGAGCTCGGCAAAGCGAGCGAGGCTCCGCCCGCGATGCCCGGCGAGCCAGTCCGGCTCACTCGCCCGTCGGCCACGATCACCACTCCCGAAAGCATCCAGGTAAGGTCGCGCCTCGGGCTTGACCGGGAAATCGACGACGGCGCTCATCGAATTGATTCCGCAGCGCTCACGCGGCGTCGCCGAGGAGACCGTAGCCGCGCCGCTCGAGCTCTACCGCGAGATCCTTGTCGCCGGACTCGACGATCCGGCCGCCTTGCAGCACGTGCACGCGATCCGGCTCGACATAGCCGAGCAGACGCTGATAGTGGGTGATCATGACGATCGCCCGGTCGGGCGCGCGTTGTTGGTTGACGCCGCGCGCAACCACCTTCAACGCGTCGATGTCGAGACCGCTGTCGGTCTCGTCGAGGATCGCGAGCCGCGGCTCCAGCATCGCCATTTGAAAGATCTCGTTGCGCTTCTTCTCACCGCCGGAAAAACCGACATTAACGGCGCGCTGCAACAGATCATCGCCGATATCCAAGAGCTTCAGCTGAGCCCGCACTGCCCTGAGAAACTGGCCGGCGTCGAGCTCGGGCGAGCCGCGATGGCGACGCTGGGCATTTATCGCCGTTCGCAGGAAATACATGTTGTTCACGCCCGGGATCTCGACCGGGTACTGGAAGGCAAGAAACAGCCCCTCGCGCGCCCGTTCGTCGGCCGGCATCGTCAGCAGATCGCGGCCGAGATAGGTGACCGTGCCCTCGCTAACCTCGTAGCCGTCGCGGCCAACGAGCACGGCGGCGAGCGTGCTCTTGCCAGAGCCGTTTGGCCCCATTATCGCGTGCACCTCGCCGCTGTTCACCGAGAGATCGATACCGCGCAGTATCTCGCGACCGTCCGCGAGGCGCGCGTGCAGGTTCTTGATCTCGAGCATTCGAGGGGTCTCGGCCATGATCCCGGCCGTTAGCCGACGCTGCCTTCGAGGCTCACGGCGAGCAGCTTTTGCGCCTCGACCGCGAATTCCATCGGCAGCTCCTTCAGCACTTCCTTGCAAAAGCCGTTGACGATCAGTGAGACGGCGTCTTCGGCGCTCAACCCGCGCTGCCGGCAATAGAACAGCTGGTCTTCGCTGATCTTGGACGTCGTCGCTTCGTGCTCGACCCGAGCCGAGGGATTGCGCACCTCGATATAGGGTACGGTGTGTGCGCCGCAGCGTTCGCCGATCAGTAGCGAGTCGCATTGCGTGTGGTTGCGTGCCCCCTGCGCCCGCGGCTGCACCCGTACGAGACCGCGATAGGTGTTCTGTCCGCGTCCAGCGGAAATCCCCTTTGCGACGATCGTCGACCGGGTGTCCCTGCCGATATGGATCATCTTGGTCCCGGTATCGGCCTGCTGACGATTGTTGGTAATCGCGACCGAGTAGAACTCGCCGACCGAGTGATCACCCTCCAGCAAGCAGCTCGGATATTTCCAGGTGATCGCCGAGCCGGTTTCGACCTGGGTCCACGAGATCTTGGCCCGCGCGCCACGGCAGGCGCCGCGCTTGGTCACGAAGTTGTAGATGCCGCCGCGGCCTTCGGCATCGCCCGGGTACCAGTTCTGGACTGTCGAATATTTGATCTGAGCGTCCTCGTGGGCGATCAGCTCGACGACCGCCGCGTGCAGCTGGTTCTCGTCGCGCTGCGGCGCGGTACAGCCCTCGAGATAGCTGACATAACTGCCGGCATCGGCGATCAAGAGGGTGCGCTCGAACTGCCCGCTCTTGGCGGCATTGATCCGGAAATAGGTGCTGAGCTCCATCGGGCATCGCACACCCGGGGGGACATAGGCGAGGGAGCCGTCGCTGAATACCGCAGAGTTGAGCGCCGCGAAGAAATTGTCGTTCTGCGGCACGACAGTACCGAGATATCGCCGAACGAGCTCCGAGTGCTCGCGCACCGCCTCGCCCATCGAGCAGAAGATGATGCCGAGCTTCGCTAGCTCCCCCTTGAAGGTCGTCGCCACCGAGATGCTGTCGAACACTGCGTCGACGGCCACGCCGGCGAGCGCCTCACGCTCACGAAGCGGGATGCCGAGCTTCTCATAAGTGCGCAACAGCTCCGGATCGACCTCGTCGAGCGATTTCGGCCCGGCATTTTGCTTTGGCGCGGAATAGTAGGTGGCGGCCTGATAGTCGATCGGCGCGAGATTGAGCTTGGCCCAATTCGGCTGTGTCATCTTCCGCCACGCGCGGAAGGCGGCAAGCCGCCATTCGAGCAGCCATTCCGGCTCTTCTTTCTTGGCCGAGATGAAGCGGACCGTGTCTTCGCTGAGGCCGGGCGGGGCCTCGTCGGCCTCGATATCGGTCACAAACCCGTACTTATAGCCCTCTTGCGAGAGCGAACGGACGGTCTGAAGGGTGTCGATGGAGCCGGTCATGCGGAATATCTGGGCTCGTCAGTTTCTGGCGAAGTCGCGTGCGCGGGGATCCGGTGCGTAAAAGCAGCGGGGGTGATCATCGCATCGAGCGAGACCGCGGAGAGAGCCTCACCGACCGCGCGGTTGATCGCGGCCCAATGCGGCCGGGTCGGGCAGTAGGTCGTGCGCGCGCATTCGTCGATATGCACCGAGCACTGGGTGAGGCCGATATCGCCATCGATCGCGGCGACGATCTCAGCGACCGAAATTGCCTTCGCGCCGCGGGCCAGACGGTAGCCGCCGGACGGGCCTCGGGTAGCCATGACCAAGCCGGCATGCGCCAAAGCCTTCAACAATTTGGCGACGGTCGCCTGGGGCAGCCGGGTCGCGGCGGCGACCGCACCAGCGGTTACCTGGCGGTCGGGAGAAGCCGCGAGGCGGGTGGCGACGATGACGCCGTAATCGGCGAGCTTGCTGAGGATGATCATCGCTTCCTCGGTGCCCGATTTCGGTCGAATCCTAAATCGGACTGGATTGGTACCCTATAAATGTCGCTGTGCGGAGCCGGGTCAAGCCCAAAAGATTAACTTTCCGAACCCCCGAAGTGGCCGCGGGGGGTCGAGACGCGAACGGGAGGCTCCCGCTTGCTCGGCGAGCTGTCGGACACCACTTCCGTGGTCATCCCCGCAACCGAAGATCGCCACGGATGCGATGAAGATCCTCGTCGTCGAAGACGATCGCGAAACAGCCTCCTACCTGGTCAAAGGTCTGAGCGAGAGCGGCTACACGGTGGACCGGGCCGGCGACGGACACGACGGATTGTTTCTCGCAACCTCGGGCAGTTACGACGCGATCGTTCTGGATCGAATGCTACCGGGCATGGACGGCCTCGCGATGCTCGGAGCGTTGCGCGCGTCTGGGATCTCCATGCCGGCGCTGATTCTCAGTGCGCTGGGCACCGTCGATGACCGAGTCAAGGGTTTGCGTGCCGGCGGCGATGACTATCTGGTCAAGCCCTTTGCCTTCAGCGAGTTGCTCGCGCGTCTGGAGGCGCTGCTGCGCCGCGGTGCTGCGACGCTGACGACGACATCGCTGCGGGTCGCGGATCTCGAACTCGATTTGTTGACGCGGACCGTCAAACGGCGCGACAAACCGATCGAGGTGTTGCCGCGCGAGTTCCGACTCCTCGAATATCTAATGCGCAATGCCGGCCATGTCGTTACTCGCACTATGCTGCTCGAACATGTCTGGGACTATCACTTCGACCCGCAGACCAATGTCATCGACGTTCACGTAAGCCGACTACGCCAAAAGATCGACAAGAGTTTCGACAATCCCTTGCTGCATACGGTGCGTGGCGCAGGCTATTGTTTGCGCGCGCCGGAGCAGTCCCAGCCTCGATGAACGCGGTACCCCCGATGGTCGCCGAGAAGCTTCCCTTACAGACTCGGGGGTCGTGGATCTTGCCGCGCAAGATTTTCGGGCACATAGAGGGACTAGTCCGAACGCATGCGTTTCGCCTCGCCGCTCTTTATTTCCTGGTGTTCGCCGTTTCGGTATTGGGAGTCCTGCTGTTCGTATATTGGACGAGCGCGGATTTCATCGAGCGGCAGACCGAGGCGACGCTCGACGCTGAGATTACCGGCCTGGCCGAGCAATACGCCCAGCGTGGTTTGAGCGGCCTCGTCCAGATCGTGGCCGCCCGCAGTGCCGGCGATCGGGGCGACGGCATGCTGTATCTGGTAACCGATCCCGAGGGCATGCCGCTCGCCGGCAACATCGCGGCGTGGCCGGCGGGGCTATCCGGCCACGCCGGCCGGCTGTCCTTTACGACCGAGGCGCGGGTCAAGGACCGGATCGAAACCCATCCCGCGCAGGGCGTGTCGTTCATCATTCCCGGCCGCTACCGGTTGCTGGTCGGCCGTGACGTCAGCGACGCGACCGCCTTCCGCAACCGGGTCAAGACCACGCTGCTGTGGGCCGGCTTGGTCGCTCTCGGCGTCGGCCTCCTGGGCGGTACGGCGATGAGCCGCAACCTGCTGCGACGCGTCGAACAGGTGAACCGGACCAGCGAGCGCGTCATGGCCGGAAATCTTTCCGATCGCGTTCCGCTCGACGGCACGAGCGACGAGTTCGATCAGCTCGCCGCCAATCTCAACCGCATGCTGGATCAGATCGAGCGTCTGATGACCGCAATGCGTGAGGTCACCGACGACGTCGCCCATGATTTGAAGACGCCGCTCGCGCGCATGCGCGCCCGGCTCGAGCTGGCGCTGATCGGTCCCGCCGACGCTTCCGCTCAGAGCGAGGCAATTCGCTCGGCGATCGACGAAGCCGATCGCCTGCTTGCGACATTCAATGCCCTCCTCAGCATTGCTGAATTGGAGTCGGGCGCGCGCCGCGATCAAACCGAACCGTTGGACCTCTCGGAAATAGCCCGGTCCGCAGCCGAGCTGTATGAACCGGTCGCTGAAGAAAAAGGGTTCGTCTTGTCGCTCACAACCGAGCCAGGTGTCAGCATTCGCGGCTCCCGGCACCTGCTGTCTCAGGCACTCGCCAACTTGCTCGATAATGCGCTCAAATATGCCGGTGGCGGCGCAATTCAGATACAGGTGCGCCGCGGCGAGGGACGGGCCGTCCTCGAGGTGAGCGATCGGGGCCAAGGGATTCCGATCGCGGATCGGGAGACCGTATTCGACCGGTTTGTCCGTCTCGAGCCGAGCCGCAGCACCCCGGGAAACGGCTTGGGGTTGAGTCTCGTCCGAGCCGTCGTCCGACGGCACCAGGGCACCATCGAACTCGCCGACAACCGGCCCGGGCTGCGGGTCCGGCTCGAGTTCCCGGAGCTGGGGACGTAATTATAACGCTTCCGCGTCCTCTCCTGCCTCACTACGCCGCTCGCGATCCTCAATGCGGCGGGCAGTTTCCATCATCATCTCGCGGAGCTCCTGAAGCTCGAGACCGGCGCTGCGCAGGACAGGCTCCATCACCTCGTCCGCGAGCAGATCATCGAGGCTCGGCTCATAGCGGCAGCACTCAATGCGCCCGGCCATGGTCCCCTCCTTACCTTTCAGATTATAGGTAGCATTACCGCGAAGCGTGACCGCATTGTGTCGGTGGATCGGAGATTTCGCGGCGATCTGTAAATCGCCCGCGTTATTGTGGCTCTGATAGCGTCAACGGACCGTCAAAACGGTACGTGTAGCTCCGCCGGTACTCGCTACAGCGACCGCCGCGCTTTGAGCGCGGCGGTCAGGGTACCCTCGTCGAGATAGTCGAGCTCGCCGCCGACCGGGACGCCTTGGGCGAGCCGCGATACCGTGACCCCGCGACCGGCGAGGCGGTCCGCGAGATAGTGGGCAGTGGTTTGGCCTTCGACGGTGGCATTCAGAGCAAGGATCAGTTCCTGTCCCGGCTTTAGCCGGCCGACGAGGCGCTCGATGTTGAGCTCCTCCGGGCCGACGCCGTCGAGCGCGGACAAGGTTCCGCCGAGCACGTGATAGCGGCCATGGAAGGCTCCCGTGCGTTCCAGCGCCCATAGGTCGGCGAGATCCTCGACGACACAGATCGCCATCTGATCCCGTTCCGGGTCGCGACAGATCGCACAGGGCTGGATCGTATCGAGATTGCCGCAGATCGGACAGGACCGCACCGCCTCTGCCGCCCTTGCAAGAGCGGCAGCGAGCGGCTCGAGCAGGCCCTCGCGGCGCTTGATCAGATGCAGTGCTGCGCGCCGCGCCGAACGAGGCCCGAGGCCGGGCAGCTTGGCGAGAAGCCGGATCAGCGTATCGAGTTCGGACACCGGTCGGTGCTCCGAGATCGGCGCGGTGGCTAGCCGCGCCGCTCAGAACGGCAGCTTCATGCCGCCCGGGAGCTGAAGACCGCCCGTGAGCTTTTGCATTTCCTGCTCGGCGTGAGTAGATACTTTTCGCTTGGCATCGTTGAATGCCGCGACGATCAGGTCTTCCAAGACCTCGACCTCTTCCGGGTCCATCAGCGTCTTGTCGATCTTGACTTTCTTGAGATCGCCCTTGCCGTTCAGCGTCAGCTGAACCGTGCCGCCGCCAGCGACGCCGGTCATCTCGACGGCCTCGAGCTGGGCTTGCATCTCGGCCATCTTCTCCTGCATCGCCTGCGCCTGCTTCATCAGCTGGCCGAGATTCTTCATAACTCGTCCTCTTCCATGATCGTCTCGTCTCCGGGGCTGGATCCCAGGGGAGGGTCGTCGCCTTCGGGTGCCGTCGGCGCAAAGCGCTCACGGACCGCGGCAATTGTCGCTCCCGGAAAGGTTTCGAGCACCGCCTGAACCAACGGGTGCCCCTCCACCTGGTTCCGCAGATCGTGCTCGCGGCGGTCCTCTTGCTCGCGCAAGGTTGGCTCCCCCGTGCCCGGTTCCGAGCGAGCTACGAGCCAGCGCTCACCCGTCCATTCGCCGAGCAACTGGCTGACGCGGTTGGCGAGATTACTTGGCGCTCCGTCGGCCGGACGAAATTCGATCCGGCCGGGCTCGAACGCGATCAGATGCACATGCTCTCTCAAATGCGAGCGGATTACCGCTTCACGG
>DATEQL010000002.1:0-2611 GCA_035272665.1 Allostellaceae bacterium | reverse complement strand
TCCAGACAGTGCAATAACCTTGCAGAACCGGTGCCCAAACCTTGCCCAGTCAGTTAGCTCACAAGCAAAACGGGCATCCCTGGTAATAACTCAATTAAATTCCCCAGGATGGTCGAGTTTTTCCGCAACCTGTTAGGGTCGCCTGTTCCGTATCGGATCCGGTCAGCGGAACGTGGATGCCGACCGTGACGCTCTTGTCGGCGGCAAAGACTGCCCGCGTCCGCAGCGCGAAGCTCCCAGCGACGGCGGCAGCCGGCAACTGGGCGATAAGAGAGCGGCGGGTTGTCATGCTCCTTGCCTCCATCGTGAAGCCGATGCAAAGCCGACCAATGTTTGTCGATTTTCGGCTGGCAAGTTTTGCGCCAGACCAGACGGGGCCGCAAGCCTCAGCCCTTGTCGGGGATCGGACGAATGGCGAGTCCCCACCCGACCTTGCCACTTTCTCGCCGATGCTGGCTGACCGTTTTGGGTCGACTGGGGCGGTTTGGGAGAGACTCAGTGAATGTCGGTTCTTGGCACCGAACGGCCGCACAGGCCCGCGAATTACCAAAAGCGCATAGCAACCGGCTTCCCCGCCATCGGCATTGGCGGGGTTTGATCAGCTCCGGGCGGCGGAGTGCTTCTCGTCGCCCGCAACATAACGCCGCTCGCCGGTCACCGGGTTGAAGTACACCGTGACCAGCTGGCCGGTTTCGGGATCGACAAAACGCTCCGGCGTCACCTGCCAGTCGCCGCTCGGGCGGTCATCCACCAACGGCTTGTAGCGCCAGCGCTCGATCAGCACGCCGCCGGCAAAAATCGCACCCCATACCGCCAGCGGGACCATTGCGGCGAGCCGGCAGCCGGCGAGCGCGCCGATCGCGGCGCCAGCCAGCATGACGCTGCCGACGACGAGCAGCCCGGCGCGCAGCAATTGCCCCTCAGCGGGGCAGCGGCTCGATCACCGCCGCCGTGCCGTAGGCGACGATCTCGCTCATCGTCTGGCCGATCTCCGACGAGTCGAAGCGCATCATCAAGACCGCATTGGCGCCCATCACGGTCGCATTCTGCGCCAGACGGTCGACGGCCTGGCGCCGCGTGTCCTCGAGCAGGTGGGTGTATTCGTGGATCTCGCCGCCGACAATCGAGCGCAGCCCGGCCATGACGTTGCCGCCAAGCCCACGGCTGCGGACCACGACGCCGAAGCATTGGCCTTTGACCTCGATCACGCGGTGACCCACGACATTCTCGGTAGTGACGACCAGCATCCCTCGGCTCCGTCGCAGCAAACTCAGCGCATGATGTGGGAGCACGGTTGCCGAAATCCTAAGAGCAAACGGCGATCGACGATCGGCGCCTATGCGAGGATGCGTTTGGGGTTGGCGTATCCGAGCCCGAAGAGATCGGGGAGGCGCATCGACGCGCCACCACCGAGGATGACGAGACCTTCGCGATCGATAGCCTATCGGCGCCCGATTGCTCCCAGCGCCGGCGGGGCGATTTATTGCACCCGGTCGCGAGCCTCTCGCTGTGATCGAGCTAGATCCGCCGCTCTCAACAACATACGCACAGCGGGGGCCTAACTGCGCACCCTCAAAGTGTGATAGAGTGTGATAAAGTATGATTGCGCCGAGGAGGACAACCATGGCCGAGATCGATCGGATGACGATCACCCTGCCGGCCGACATGGCCGCGCTCTTGAAAAGCGCGGTCAAAGGCGGCGATTACGCATCGACCAGCGAGGTGGTGCGAGAGGCGCTGCGCGACTGGAAGACAAAGCGCGCACTGCAGCTCCAGGAGCTTGCCGCGCTCAAGGCCGAGATCGACAAGGGGCTCGCCGATGTCGCCGAAGGCCGCGTGAAGGACTTCGACCCCGACCGGATCATCGAGAGAGGACGAAGGTTATTAGCGAGCCGCTCCCGGTCAGCCTGACTGACGCGGCCGAGACTGACCTCGCCGAAATCTGGGTCTACCTGGCAATCCAATCATCCGATAAGGTTGCGACACGGTTCGTCAAGGAGATCGAAGCCGCGTTCAAGCCGGTGCGGCATTTCCCGCTCGCGGCACCCAGGCGCGAACGGCTGGCACCCGGATTGGGCGTGACCTTTCATGGCACCTACGCAATCTACTATCGGCCGCTTCCGGATGCAGTGGTGATCATCAATGCCCTGCACGGCGCGCGACATCGCGGCGAAAGCTGCGCCAGGACGCCATTGCAAAAGCGGGCTTTTCCGGGCCTGATGTGGTGCTTCGGTAGTGCTCGCCGGCGGCCGGCTCGGCTCGCCGGCGATCCTTGAAACTTCAAGCTAAGGAGGAAGCCATGGCTCTTACACTGGAAGAAGCCAATCGAATCGTTAGCGGCGCCTTGGCGAAGGCCCGAGAGCTCAACATCAGGGTCAGTGCGGCGGTCTGCGACAGCGGCGGCCGTCTGATCGCGCTTCAGCGCATGGACAACGCGATCTGGGCGAGCGCCTATGGCAGCCAGGGCAAGGCGGTCGCGTCGGCGGCGTTCGGGCGTCCGAGCGGCGAGCTCAGCGAGCGGGCCGATCAGCCGACCCCGCGCGGCATCGCCGCGGCCTCGGGCGGCCAAATGATCATGGGCCAGGGAGCCGTCCCGATCGTGCGCAACGGC
>DATEQL010000001.1:0-4235 GCA_035272665.1 Allostellaceae bacterium | reverse complement strand
GCTGAATGGGCCGAACGTTTGGCACGCCTGCTGCCGGCCGCCTACGCGGAAATGGCGCGCCGATGAAGGCGCTCAGTCGCGAGGCGCGCCGGGCAGACCCGGAATCGCGACGCCGAACGTCTGCAGGACGAGAAGCGCATTGAGCGACAGCACAAGGATCGTGCCGCCGACCGCCGTGCTATGCGTCAGAGGTTAGATTAGTCCTGGCCAACCGGAGGCCGGCCGGCTCTGCGAGCGCGTCGAGAAGGGCCTTTGCAGCCTTGAGATCGGCCGTGTCGAACCCTTCGGTGAACCGGTCGTAGACCGGCTGGAGGAGCGCCAGGGCGTCCGCGCAACGGCTCTGGTCGTGCAGCAGCCGGGCAAGGCTCGTGGCGGCGCGCAGTTCCCAGGACAAGGCGCCTTGCCGGCGCGCCCAGTCGAGCGCTTGCCCGAAGTGCTCGGCCATCGCCGCAGCGGCGGCGATCACATGCTCGCAGGTGTCCAGCACCAGCCGCCGGTCGGCGAGCGCCTGCGCCGCGCCGAAACCTCCCCGCCGCCAAGCTCGAGCCCGACCGCCGCGGCCACTGTCGCGGGAACCAGACCGGGATCGGCGAGCGGCGAGAACTCAGCCAGCCACACGCCGTCGGCAAAGTGCGGCAATAGCTGACGTGCCGCGGCGAGCGCGAGCCGCGTCTTGCCGATGCCTCCGGGGCCGGTCAGCGAGACGAGCCGATGCGCGGCGGTGAGGCTCAAGATCTCGCGCAATTCGCCGTCCCGGCCGATCAGCTCGGAAACCGGCTGCGGCAGGTTCGTCGGCGGCAGCGCCGCTGCGGGCTGCGCAGCGGCCATGCCGGCAGCGGCGCGCGCGTCCGGGCTCCCCGGCAGAATGCTGATCTCGCCGGTGAACTGATAGCCGTGCCCGGAGACCGTGCGGATCAGATCCCGCTCCGCGCCGAAGGCGGCGCGCAACGTCGAGATATGCCCGTGCAGATTATTCTCCTCGACGATCCGGTTCGGCCACATGCGCGCCATTAGCGCGTCCTTGCCGAGAACCTCGCCGCGCGCCTCGATTAGCGCCATCAGCACGTCGAAGGCGCGTCCGCCGAGCTTGATCGGCAGGCCGTCGGCAAGAAGCTCTCGGCGATGCGGCAGCACCCGGAAACGCCCGAACGCGACGCCCGCCGGTGTTTCGGAGGCGCGTTCCATCGATCGCATTATACCGGGCCGCCTCAGAAATTTTCAGGTTTTTCCAGGAAAAACCAGCGCGCGGCCCGCTAGCCGGCGCGCGGATAGAACTTTCCAGGTCTTTCCAGACCGGCCCCCCTGACCTCTTCACGTGTTGCTGCTTAGCTCTACGCCGAAGGAAGACCTCGCGGCATTGATCGAGCATACGCCAAGCTGGGAAGTGCAGCCCACGCGGCGATCGATGCGACGACCGTTCCTGAGAAATGGAGAAAGAATTTCGCCAGACCTGGAGAAAGAATTCCACCCCAGCGTTTATCCCGAAAACTCTTTTGTGCCGATCATACGGAAAGGAGAACGACGATGCCTGAAGCCAAGCCCCTCCCTGGAAAGCTGCTCCTCTCGCCAACCGACCACACGCTGATAATGATCGACTTCCAGTCGCAGATGGCCTTTGCGACCAAGTCGATCGACGCCGTGAACCTGCGCAACAACGCTGGCCTCGTTGCCTCCGCGGCGGCCGAATTCCGCGTCCCGACCATCCTGACGACCGTCGCGGAAAAGAGCTTCTCCGGTCCGATGTTCACTGAGATCATGGACGCCTTCCCCGGCCAGGCTCTGATCGACCGCACGTCGATGAACACGTGGGAAGATGCCAAGGTTATCAAGCAGGTCAATGCGATCGGCAAGGATCGCGTCGTCCTCGCCGGCCTCTGGACCAGCGTGTGCATCGTCGGGCCCGCGCTCTCGGCGCTCGATCAGGGCTACGAGGTCTACGTCGTCGCCGACGCCTGCGGCGACGTCTCGACCGAGGCGCATGACCGGGCGATGGACCGCATGGTCCAGGCAGGGGCCCATCCGATGAGCGCCGTGCAGTATCTCCTCGAACTGCAGCGCGACTGGGCCCGCACCGAGACCTACGAACTGACCATGGGCATTGCCAAGAAGTTTGGCGGCGCCTATGGCCTTGGGGTCATCTACGCCAAGACGATGTTCGGCGGTTCTGAAGGGCACTGAGCGCTAATCAATCCACTCTCGGTGACGGTCGGCCGACGGCATGCCATTCTGCCTGTGCGCCGGCCGGCCGTTGCCACCTGTCCTGTCCATTATGGAGGCGAGCCGGTGAAGTTGTACCTGATATCGCTCGGCGTGGGCGTTCTGGTCGGCGTGATCTACAGCCTGCTGAACGTCCGCTCGCCAGCTCCGCCGATTGTAGCACTCATCGGGTTGGCGGGTATGCTCGTCGGCGAGCAGATCATCCCTGTCGGCAAGCAAATGCTGGCGGGCTCGGCCTTCCATGTCGCCTGGCGGCAGTCACACTGCACGGCGCATATCTTTGGAATGCTCCCGGGCCGGCCGTCCGACCAGGCCGAGACCGCAGCAGCCAAATCACCGGAGACACTCTGATGAATGCATCCGTCCATATTCCCGACGTCATCCTGCATCGAGGCCTCTTCACGACCCTCGACCGCTCCAATCCGACGGCCAGCGCCGTGGCGATCAAAGACGGCAAGTTTTCGGCGGTGGGAACAGATCCCGAAATCATGCCTCTTGCCGGCGCGAACACGCGCCTGATCGACCTGAAGGGCCGCTGCGCGCTGCCGGGGCTGATCGACAATCATCTCCACATCATCCGCGGCGGGCTCAACTATAACATGGAGCTGCGCTGGGACGGCGTGCGGTCGCTCGCCGAAGCGATGGGCATGCTGAAGCGGCAGGTCGCCGTCACGCCGCCGCCGCAATGGGTGCGGGTCGTCGGCGGCTTCACCGAGCATCAGTTCGCCGAGAAACGGCTGCCGACCATCGACGAGCTCAACGCCCTCGCTCCTGACACACCCGTCTTCCTGCTCCACCTTTACGATCGGGCGATCCTGAACGGCGCTGCGCTGCGCGCCGTCGGCTACACCAAGGACACGCCACAGCCGCCGGCCGGCGAGATCGTGCGCGACGCGAGCGGCAACCCGACCGGACTGCTCCTCGCCAAGCCCAATGCGGGGATCCTCTATGCGACGCTCGCCAAGGGGCCGAAGCTGCCGTTCGAGTACCAACTCAACTCGACGCGGCATTTCATGCGCGAGCTGAACCGGCTCGGCGTCACCGGCGCGATCGACGCCGGCGGCGGCTTCCAGAACTATCCGGAGGACTATGCCGTGATCCAGAAGCTGGCCGACGATGGCCAGCTGACGATCCGCCTCGCCTACAACCTCTTCACCCAGAAGCCGAAGGGCGAGAAGGAGGATTTCCTCAACTGGACGAGGACCTCGAAATACAAGCAGGGCGACGACTATTTCCGCCACAACGGCGCCGGCGAGATGCTGGTCTACTCCGCCGCCGACTTCGAGGATTTCCGCCAGCCGCGCCCCGACATGCCGCCGGAAATGGAGGGCGAGCTCGAGGGGGTGGTGCGCGTTCTGGCCGAGAACCGCTGGCCGTGGCGTCTCCATGCCACCTATCAAGAGACGATCGCACGCGCGCTCGACGTTTACGAGAAGATCAATCGAGACATCCCGCTGAAGGGACTCAACTGGTTTTTCGATCACGCCGAGACGATCTCGGATCGATCGATCGATCGGATCGCTGCACTGGGTGGCGGCATCGCCGTGCAGCACCGCATGGCCTATCAGGGCGAATATTTCGTCGAGCGATACGGTAGCGGCGCTGCAGAGGCGACGCCGCCAGTGGCGCGGATGCTGGAGAAGGGCGTCAAGGTCTCGGCCGGCACCGACGCTACGAGAGTCGCCTCCTACAATCCCTGGGTCTCGCTCGCCTGGCTAATCACCGGGCGGACGATCGGCGGCCTCAGGATCTATCCGCAGCGCAACTGTGTCGACCGCGAAACCGCACTGCGCATGTGGACCGAAAATGTTACCTGGTTCTCGAGTGAGGAGGGCAAAAAGGGCCAGATTCGCGTCGGGCAGCTCGCCGATCTGATTGTCCCCGATCGGGATTTCTTTGCCTGCGCCGGTGACGAAATCGCCGATACGACATCCGATCTTACCGTTGTTGGCGGCAAGATCGTCTACGCGGCCGGGGACTTCGCGCCTCTCGACGACACGGCTCCGCCGCCTGCCATG